>JBJONJ010000223.1:0-15424 GCA_046051905.1 Verrucomicrobiota bacterium | reverse complement strand
TAACATTACCAACACGGCCGCGGGTCAAAATGTTACTGACATGGTTCGCTACAAAATAGACCAAGAGGATCCCAGCGCCACCGAACAGCCTGAAAAGAACCGTGAGATCGGTGTCACGCTCTCCGTTACCCCCACGCTTTTACCGGACGGAACTGTGCGTATGAAGCTGCGACCGAGAGTTGCTAAAATCGTAGAGCTGATTTCAGGTCGAGGTAGCAATGTGTTCCCAAGGGTGAGCGAGTCCACCGTTGAGGCCATAAGCCGTATCCCTGCAGGTAAGTCTCTCTTTTTGGGAGGTTTTTATGACTACAGCTCCACCGAGGGTAACAATAGGGTGCCAGTACTAAGCGCCATCCCCCTGGTGGGGAAGTTATTTGGCTCCGAGGCTAAAAAGCTTGAGCAGGTTAGCCTTGTCTTTGTCATCACCCCGCTAGTCTATGACGCCTCACGCGATGAAGCCATGACAGATGTCAACTGGCGTGTGCGCGAATTCTCCGGCATGCAGCCAGATGACCTCAAAGACACCGGTGTCGAGCTCCCTACGAGTCCCTGGCATCAAAATAGTCCCAAGGCGAGTACTGCGCCGCCCAAGTCCGCCTCCCAGCCAGCACCAACGCAGTCGTGGCTTAGGCGTTTGTTTTTAAGAAATAAAGCCAGTAAGTGACATCCTCAGCACTCAGAAACATTTTTGAATGCGAAGGCCCATTCATCCAGCATTAAAGCAATGATAGCCACGCTCTCTAATCTCCAAATGCCTTACGAGATGAACAGTAGCTGTTTGCTGCCCATAATGGAAAACATAGCGAAAACCACTCTGACGTATCTCAAGCAGGATGGTTATCTTGTGAATGATAACGAGTCCCAACTGCTAGCCGACTATACTGCAAAACTTCTCTCAGCATCTGGTATAATGCCAGATTTTCTCAACTTTACCGCAGAATCCTTGGCTCAAAAGCATTCTTCTTACGCAGTCGAGAGCGAGCTTGTTCGGATGCAAAAGCTTTTGCGAAAAAGCGTAAACGACTCCGTACACCAATGGAGTTTTGGCCCTTTGCCTGGCAGGCCTTCAACACTCTACGAGCAGTACCCTCGTCTTCGTGCGGCTTGCAAGGCACTGGGCTGTCCCTTCACGCAAGCGGGTGAGTCGGGCATCGTCCATGTGTGTTCACTTAACCCCATCTCCGCGCTGGTCGCGTCGTCGTGGATCAGTCAAGAGCTGAAGCATGACTCTGAGGGCGACGAGCCCTTTGTTTTCACTTTTTTTACGGAACTCGCAACGTGGCAGGCGCTTATCCAGCGACACTTCGCCTGATGAATCTTAATATCGGCATTGAATTTAATCATACTATACAGCGGCTGATCATCAGCCAGTTGTGCGACGCCACTTCGGGTCAAGAAGTGCAGTCCGATGAGGCAATCGTGCGACGTTCATCTAAGACTCGCATTCTTGGTGCCATAGGCCGAGCTTCGGGCCTGCCAGCTTTTCCCCAGGTGCGTGAGATTGCTGACGCTGAGTTCGTGGGCTGCTGTGATCCCGTGGTGATGTCCCGGGGTATGTTTGTCCCCTTGCGTCGTAGCGCACAACAGCTGCTGCTTGCAGTAGCCAATCCATGGGACTGCCGGGCGGATGATTACTGCGCCTCACGTTTTCCAGAAGACGATGTGCTAAAGGTTGTCACGCTTGCATCAGAGATTTCTGCAGTGATCGAAGGAGCTTCCAGCTCGTCTGGCCCAAGCCGTGCAGAACTGGAGGCTGTTGAAGTCGAGGAGTTCTCTCTTGAGACACCTGATTTTGATGTCACACGCCAATATGACGAGCCCATCGCTCAACTCGTAGCCAGCATGGTAAGTGATGCAATTAAGCAGCACGCCTCAGATATTCACATCAAGACTGAGAAAACCGCCTTCCAATACTGTTTTCGTGTCGATGGTGCCCTAGGTGCCCGTTTCGACATGCCAGTGAAGCTGCGAGATCGTGTAGATGCTTTCTTGCTCAATCTCATGCGCCTAGCGCCAGAGGACAGGAGCAAGCGCCCCGGTATTTCTGGACGCTTTACGGCGAGCTATTACGGACGCTCGGTCGGCGTGCGTTATGAACGTCACCGCACATATCGCGGCTATCACGTAACCATGCGCCTGCTTGACAAGACACATCTGGAGGCGCGGCTTGGCATGGGTACTCTGGCCTTTGATGAGGAAACTCTGTTCGAGCTTGAGAAGGCAATGGCTGTGCCCTCTGGCATTATCGTCATGTCAGGTCCAACAGGTTCGGGGAAATCTACCACTCTCAACGCAATGCTAAGAGAGCTGAACCACCCCGATGATAATCTCCTGACTCTTGAGAACCCTGTCGAAGACGAGATTCCCGGAGTGACACATTGCGATTTGCGGGACTCAACCGAGTTCAAGCCCATGATTGCCAGCTTTATGCGGTCTGATCCTGATGTCATTCTCATGGGCGAGGTCCGTGACCGAGAATCTGCTGAGCTCGCAATCGAGGCTGCCATCACCGGCCATAAGGTGCTCACAACCATCCATACACCACGAGCCTCGCAAATTATTGAGCGTTTTCAACAGCTCGGAATGGAGCGGTGGAAGATTGCCCAAACATTGAAAGCGGCCTGTGCGCAAAGGCTGGTCAAGTTACTCTGCCCTGCATGCAAAGAAAGCATAGAAGGCATCTCAGAGCGAGAAATGCGTCTTTTCCACCTTGACGCATCCTGGGCGCGTCGTGCGCTTTTCACGCATCGTAAAGAGGGCTGCGTGGAATGTCATGGGCGTGGTTACTCCGGCCGTACCGCAATTCTTGAGATCCTGCCTATCACGCCAAAACTAGGCGACAAGCTAGCTAAGGGGGAGATCACACCATACGAGCTTGAGGAGGAGGTGAGACGAGATTCCGGCCTACCGTCTCTGCGTGATAATGGTCTGAAGCTGATGGCTCAGGGGCGGACAGACCTCGACGCGCTAAAGAAGGTGCTCGACCTAACCTATGAATCTTGATCGATGAACGCATTCAAGGTCACGCTCCGCAACATTAAGCGCCCCGAGGTTTCAAAAATTCTCGAGATTGAAGCTCCAAACCGTGAGCAGGCAGCCTTGTTGGCAAGTAAGCCCGGATTCCGGGTTGTCATGGTTAAACTTCTATCGGGAAATACCAAGAGCAACTACCCGAGGAAAGCAATTCCAAGAAAGGATCTCATCAAGCTTTTCCGTGGCCTCGCCTCCATGCTGAAAGCAAACATTAGCACTGCCGACGCTCTTTTGTTCTACTCCCAGGGGCTGCCGGATCCATCACTACACTCTTCGCTTATGAACATCCGCAACCGCCTCGAGGCAGGGCTGCCGGTGCACGTCGCTTTTGCCAAGGAACAAACATTTGACGCCATCATCATTACTATCATCGAGGCTGGGGCGGATGCTGGACAACTGGGGGAAGCCTTCGCTTCTCTTGCCCGCCGCATAAAGATAGAGCTCATGTTTTCGAGTAAGCTCCGCAGCGCGCTCTTGGTTCCATCGCTGGTAATACTGTTTCAGATTGGTCTCTTTATCTACTCGCAAGTTTTTGTCGTCTCGCAGGTTGAGGAGACCTTAAAAAGTGTGCGTCAAGAACCTGACCAGATATCGGCTGTGATTTTTGCTATTAGCCATCTCGTCCAGATTATTTGGCCATTTATTGTCATCGGCATCGTGACCTTCATCATTTCGGTGTTTCGTTCCGCTTCCTTCAGGCAACAACTGCTTGCTTTCCTGATGAAGCATTGGCATTTGCTCACTAGGCTCATCATGGGCCTACGTCAGAGTGCTTACATCGGAACGCTACAGATGCTCTATAGCAACGGCATAAATCTGGCACGTGCATCATCCTTGTCAGCTAGGGTGCTGCTTGGGACTCCAATGTACGGCGACTTTATCAAAGCTTCGCAGGTTTATGAGACGTCTGGGGTGCCATTTGCGGAGGCACTGAAACGAAACACCTCGCTCGACCCACAGGTTGTCCACATGATCGGAATTGGCGAGCGATCGGCATCTTTGCCGCAACAACTGGAACTTCTGCGTGATATTTACGAGGAGGACACAGCCGCGATCATGGCTGACTTCACGCAGGTCATCAATTTCATCACCTTGGCTATGGCCGTGGTGCTTATCGGGTTTGTGTTTACCGGTTCGATGCTGCCCATCTTCCTGATGGGGCCGCGCATGATGCAGTCGGGCAATATGTAAGTTTTTTTTATCATGAGAACACCATTAATCCTTCTCCACCCACTGCTTTTGACCACAGCATCTTTCGCGAACGATCCACCGAAGTTGGTTCCCCGTCCAATACCTGGAATGGTAGCGCCTGCCCCTGCGACACATGTTTCTTCGTCGCCAAAACCTGCCACCACTCAACGCGAGAGCGCCTCCATCGTCACAATCAAAGACCAAGCACGCATCTTGTTTATTCATCGTCGCAACAGTCTGTCTTTAGAAGGTGCAGAAAATTTATCTGCTGCAAAATCGGCACTTAAAAAAACAACTCCAGCACTTCATTTGCATCCCAAGACTTTTAGGATTATACCGAGGCATGAACTGCAGACAATAACGCAGCAAAAGCCATGAAAACTGTTTGCGCATCTACTGGCCGGGGCAACAGCGGCTTCACGATCATCGAGATAAGTCTGGTGATCGGTCTACTATTGGGCTTGGTAATGTTTGCAGGGATCAGCATAAACGCGGTGCGCGACTGGCAGCGCGGCAAGGACGCCTCGATTTCTCTCCAAGCTGTCTTTGCGGCTCAGCGGGCCTACCTTTCAGACCATCCTACGGCTAACATCGCGGTGGTGAGCGCCGAGCAGCTGAATCCTTACTTTCCTCAGGGCTGGAACACCATGCCAGTCGTGAAAAGCCTGGATGATCAATCGCTCACGGTCGACTATGCCACTATGCCGCCGATCCTTTTGCTGGGTTCTTCCGTGTATGATCCGTCGTCGAGTGGAACTGATGGACTATGGGACGTTGGGCAATGAACGTGAAAGCGAAAACATGGCTACGGAAGCATTTCTTCACATACCTAGCGGCACCCGATTTGGCTACCACGGTGGCATGCCATGGAAACGGGAAGCCAACTGCCTGGTGCAGGTTCGAGAGGACATTCATGCTGGTATAGGCCTGCATTTACTTGCGGCACCCAACGGAACTGGCAAAACAACACTTCTACGCACGCTGGCTGGTCTTTGCCCTACCTTGCAGGGCCATGTAAAGGTTTACGGAGAGATTTGCTACCTCGCTGACGAGCTTCGCACCGATCCCGAGATGACAGCGGGAACTTTTTTCCGCTCCTGGTTCAAAAATGAGGCCCTTGCCTCTACGAAAGAGCTGGCCTGTGCGCTGAAGCTAAGTTTAACCACGCCCATCGGCAGACTTTCACGCGGAAACCGGCAAAAGGTGTTGCTAATCCTAGCCGAGGTGAAGGCGCAGCAGCGCAAAGCAACCGTTTTGCTTATGGATGAGCCACTTACAGGGTTAGATATCGAGACACGAGAGCAGTTGACGCAGTTATGGTCCAAAAAAGCTACTCCCGCTATGCGACTGGTCATCATGCATGAGTTTGATTGTGTTCGCGAAGCAGACTCGTTGCTCACCATCGCACGTGGACAGTTGTGCCACTCAACTGAGCGTGGCAGCTCCTGGATGGAGACTTATCGTGCCCTGCAATCATGAGTTCTATGCGTGCCATGCCTTTGTTTAGACTCAGTCTTGCTGGACTCATGGGCCGTGGCAGTTGCTGGCTTCTTATACTCGGCGCTGGTCTTTTTATCTGGATAGCCCCTCTATTGACCCCTTGGGAGGAGAATCCTCACATTTTGCAACCTGCGCGTGCTCAGGCTGCTTGGATCTATGCCTGGCTAGCGCTATTCACTTGGCTGCCGTTTCAAGCCTCCGCACTCGGGCATCGGATGCGACGTGAGTGTATTTTGGAGCACCTCCGCGCCAGCGGTGTGGGTAGGATCAGCCAATGCATGCAACTTAGTGGGGCGATATGGGTTTGGATGTCAGCGGTGGTGATCACAGCGGTAGCTTTTTGCCTTATATGTTGCCTGCCAAAAAGGACTGAGGAAGCGCATATGTGGGTGAAACTGGTCTTGCAGTATAGCTTCTTGTTCTTGTTATGCGGCACCCCATTGACAATGCTGTCTGTTGCTCTCGGTACGCGCACGGCGGAGGTCGTTGCATTTCTTGCTACTACAGGGCTTTTGTTTCTGGGCCTTTTTGGCTCGATCTGGCTGGCACCTGTACTTGGCGGCTCAGAGTCTGGTATTCTCAAGTCAGTCTGGCTCGCGTTGCCTCACTATCACCTCGCCGATTTGACACCGCGCTTGGTTTTCAAAATGGGGCCGCTACCAATAGCGGACTTTATCGACATCATCCTTACCCTAGGCCTGCAAGGTCTCGCTCTCATGCTTATTGGAACATGGCTTTTCCGCACACGCTCCTGACTCTCGGTGCTGCTACTGGACTGTGGTTAAGTGCATACACACTGTCGTTCTCTCGACAGGTGCTGCAAACACATCCTGTTGCGGCAAATTTCGGTATCCCTGGAAGTGCTTACGGCAGCCTTCTGGCGCGTCTTATCCGCAATTCCCTCTACAGCTACTGGCATGGTGGCCAAAGCTCAAACGTGGGAGCTATCTCCACTCCAAACGAGATTCCTTCATCAATTGCAAACCGATTTGATCGCAGGAGCGGTGGCCCGGTGATCGAGGAAAAAGCTGCCTCATGGCTCGAAGCGCGCATCAGGCTGATCTCTAGGCTCGAAGCATGGCGGACCAAGCGTAATAGTGCCTTCCAACTCTCGTCCGAGCATCAGCGTTACCTTAACGCAGCGGCTGACTGGCGACTGCGACTGGCCTACCAACTCGATCCAGGAGATGTAATGCTTTATGAGGTGCTGCATTTTCAGATTATCTCGCATTTGCATCCGCCAGAGGCCGCACGTCGCGCAACAGATGTTCTTGCACGCGATGCAATCGCCTTCAGTTTACGAGAGCAGAGCAGCTTTTCCGCAATACTCACAGGCGCAGGGGCTGCTGTTAACGTGCTTAACGATTTGCTTGATTCCGATGCATTGACCCGCACTCCGGAGGTTGTTCTGCACCACTTGAATCTGCTCGACCGCTTCCTGATGAGCTATCGCTCCCTGAAATCCAAGGCACAATCCGAAGGTTGGTGGGATAAGATGCCTGTCATACGGCAGCAGGAACTGCAAGAGCACTACTTGCTTCTCGAGCGCGTCTGTGGAGTGATCCACATGCAGATTTCAGCTGTGGACCGTAGAGCGGAAATCCAACGCCCGTAAAAATCCTGAGGTGGACCCCGAAGGGCACCGCCCCCAATCTCTCATTCCTTATGTCAGGCTCGAAGAGGCGTCATTCGTCGCCGCTCCAGAAGGTGTCGGTGAGGATGAAGGCGTCGTTTTCCAGGTAATGGCCGTGCAGCCGGGCCTGCGAAGGTGAGAAATCACTGGCCCTTCAGCCCCCTCTGTCTAGTTTCTACTACCCCTTTCATGCCCACCGAATTCGACTTTCAATACGCCTTGGAGAACACACATGTGCTCCATGAGCCGGACCGCCGCATCGACACGTTTGGGACCACGCAGTTCGAGTTCCAGCTCGTCTCCGAGCTGATGGATCACGTGGGAGCCGTCCGCATCCGCGAAGGGCGGATCACGGCGGAAAAGCCGCTGATCCTGCGCCCTGACCCAGAGGAGAATTTTAATTTTGAGGGCTTCGGAGCGGAGGCGGAAGCCTTCGGGGCTTTTTTGAAGCAACACATGCATAAGCTGGCCATCCTGAAATACGGCTTCCAGTTCCGCAAAACCGACGTGCAGGAGCAAATTGTGCACGAACCGATGGAAGAGGTCTGCGGCAAGCTGGAGGCCGAGCTGCGAGCCTCCGGGAACCCGGCCCGCGCCATCATCCAAGGCGTGGATGACACCTGGGAGATCTGCCTTCTGAAATTCACCGTCGAGATGATCGAGAAGTCCTCCAACATCAATCTCTTCGACTTTAAGCGCCGGGGGCTGCTAGGTTGAATGATCAATGATAAATGTTTCTAGCTCTTCAGCCGGCGTGCCGAGTACTTTCTGACCCATGGCCAAGGCCCAGTTCAAACTTCTGCTCTTTCTCATCGTGCTGGGCCTCTTCGCCGGGGTGCTCGCCACGGGCTGGTCGCTGTATGAGAACATTCTCCTGCGGGAACAGATGATCGAGAAGGACCTGGCCGCCATGGAGGGGCGGGACCGTCCGCGCATCGATCCGGGCTTGCGGCGTTTCGAGTCGGCAGTCGGCCTCATCCGCGGCGGCAGCCTCGCCGAGGGACGTGATGCGCTGTTCAAGCTCCTCCAGCAGTTCCCCGACTCCGGCAGCTGCGCCGAGGCCCGCCGCATCATTGGTGAGATCAACATGGACCAGCTCTTTTCGCCCAACTACATGGCCGGGAAGAAGGAATACATCGTTCAGCCCGGCGACTCGCTGAATCTCATCGCCCAGAAGAACCAAACGAACGTGGATTTCATCCTCCGCCTCAACGGTATGATGAGCACCACGCTGCAGCCCGGCGACCGCCTCACCGTGGCGCCGATCCAGTTTAATCTCGGCATCTCCGTGGGGAAGAAGCAGGTGATTCTTTTCCGCCACGTGAACGGCAAGGACTATCCTTTCAAATTCTACCTCGCGAAAGAAATCCAGCTTCCTGCCAGCATCCGCCTGCCAGCCGAGTTTGAAATCGGAACCAAGTCTGCCCAGTTCGAGGACAAGGCGGTCCTGGCCACTGATCCGCACTATCACGAGGCCGAGAAATGGGTGCCCGTGCATCGTCCCAAGGCGGCGATCCTGTCCTTTGCCTTCCGGGTGCCAGCCGCCGGCAAGGCTGTCGCCGGGGTTGAAACTGCTCCGGCAGCAGCCAAGGATGCGGTGGTTGCTAGCGCCGCCCCGGCCGCGCTGCCAGCCCCGCCTGAAACCGGCATCTTCCTCGGGCGCGAGGACCTGGAAGAGCTCTTCGCCCTCGTGCGCAAGGGCTCGAAGGTTGATGTCGCCCGTTGATTCCACTTTTCACCTCCCCTTTCTCCCATGAAACAACTCCTCGAATTCGAAAAGCCGATCCAGAAGCTCCGCGATGAACTGGAAGCGCTCCGCTCCAAGGCGGCCGCCAAGCCCTCGGACAAGCTCGCCGCGCAAATCGCCGACCTGGAGGCGAAGCTCGACAAGCTGCAACGCGAGACGCACGCGAACCTCAATCCCTGGCAACGCGTGCAGATCTCCCGCCATCTGAACCGGCCCTTCATGCTCGATTATGTGAAGCACATCTGCGACGAGTTCGTGGAGCTTCACGGCGACCGTCACATCGGTGATGACAATGCCATGCCCGCCGGTTTTGCCACTATCGGCGGACAGCGCGTGGCGATCATCGGGCATCAAAAAGGCCGTGACACGAAGGAGAACCTCCTCCGCAACTTTGGCAGTGCCCATCCAGAGGGCTATCGCAAGGCCCTCCGCGTCATGCGCATGGCGGAAAAGTTCGGCCTGCCCATCGTGACGCTCATCGACACCCCCGGCGCCTTTCCCGGCATCGGAGCGGAAGAGCGCAACATCGCCGAGGCGATCGCCTTCAACCTGCGTGAGATGATGACCATCCAGACGCCCATCATCGCCGTCGTCATCGGTGAAGGTGGCAGCGGTGGCGCTCTCGGCATCGGCATCGCCGACCGTGTGCTGATGATGGAAAACGCCTACTACTCCGTCATCAGCCCCGAGGGTTGTGCGGCCATTCTTTGGAAGGATCGCAAATACGCTCCGGAAGCCGCCACGGCCCTCAAGGTCAGCGCCCCGGACCTCAAGCAGCTCGGCATCATCGACGCGGTGATTCCTGAGCCGCTCGGTGGGGCCCACAATGACATTCCAGCCGCCTCAGAGGCGCTGAAGGAAGCCGTGCTGGCCGCCATCGCCGAGCTGTTCAAAGTCAAAGGGCCGAAGCTGCTCGATGATCGCTATCAGAAGTTCCGCGTGTTGGGGCAGTTCACGGAGCGGTGAGGGATGAGGCCGCATTGAAACGCATGCAGACCTCGTTCATTCCTGTGCTCGACGCTCTTCCGCAGCGGAAATCGCCGCTGATGGAGCGTTTTGCCGCGCTGCTGGAGCCGAAGGGGCCGGCGCAGATCGAGGCGATGGCCCGCGAGAGCCGGCAGATCACCCGGCGGAACTTCGGGCGCACGATGCGGCTCTTTGCGCCGCTTTATGTCTCGAATGAATGCGTGAACAACTGCTCCTACTGCGGCTTCTCGCGGGACAACAACGCCATCCTCCGCGTCACGCTGACCATTGATCAGGTCATCCGCGAGGCGCGGCATCTGCTGGAGCAGGGCTTTCGAAACATCCTCCTCGTGGCCGGAGAGCATCCACGCTTCGTGAGCGATGGTTACCTGGAGGAGTGCATCCGGGCGCTGCGTGATGTGGTGCCCACCATCGGCATCGAGGTGGGTCCGATGGAAGCACCCGAGTATGAGCAGATGGTCAAGGCGGGTGCCGAGGGGCTCGTGGTGTATCAGGAGACCTATGACCGCGTGGTCTATGAGCAGATGCATACTGCCGGGCCGAAGAAGGATTTTGACTGGCGGCTGGCCTGTCCTGAACGCGGCTACACCGGCGGTTTCCGCCGCATCGGCATCGGAGCCTTGTTTGGCTTGAGCGACTGGCGATTGGAGGCGCTGCGGCTCGCCGCGCATCTGGAGCATCTTTACAAGCACTGCTGGAAATCGACCTTCACCGTGGCTTTCCCGCGTCTGCGGCCAGCCGCGGGCGGGTTCAAGCCGATGACGGACTTTCCTGATTGGGCGCTGGTGCAGACGATCTGTGCCTTCCGCCTGACTTTCCCCGAGGTGGGCATTGTGTTGAGCACGCGTGAGCCAGCTCCGCTTCGTGATGCGCTGGCGCCGCTCGGCATCACCATGATGAGCGCTGGCAGCCACACCGAGCCTGGCGGCTACACGGGCGCGGGAAGTGATGATTTGCATCTCACTGTGAAAGGCCGCCGTGTCGAACTCGAGGCCACCACTGGTCGCACGCGTGCGGAGGGCCAGTTCGGCATCGCCGATGAGCGCAGCCCGCAGGGCGTGGCCGAGATGCTGCGTGCTCGTGGCCTTGATCCCGTCTGGAAGGACTGGGATCCGGCGATTCTTTCGGCGTGAGGTCAGGTTGAATCATCCGCTTGCGATGCGGCGAGCCTCTGAATACAATCATCCTCATGAGTTACGCTGACATCCAAGCCCAGGTATCGCTGCTGCCATTGGAGGACAGGAACCAGCTTTCCCGCTATCTGACGGCGCTCGAGACGGAAGATGAGCTGCGAGTGCTCCTCTCCCAGCGGATGAGGGCGATGGATGCGGGGCGCTCGGTTTCTTTGGATGCTTTCAAGGAAAAGCATGAGCAGCTGGAAGCGGAAGGGCGGTGAGTGATGTATCTCAAGGTCATCATCGACGCTCATCTCGCCGAGTCTCTATGGCGGCTTCCTGCCCGCTCCAGACGGGAGATCATCGACATCTTTGAAAAGCTGGCTCTCCACCCTTTGGCGGCAGTTGAGGATCAAATCCGTGCCACAGACGGGCGCATGATTTATCGCGCCAAGTTTAACCGCTGGCGGATTTGTTTTTGGATTGATGGACCGGTGAATGAACTGAGGATTGTCGAAGTGTCTCGTGCCAGGTAAGGTGTTGCAGAAGTGCCTCCGGCACCGACTTCACTAAATCAGTTATCATTTCGGCGCACGATCCGACACAAATCTGCCATGATTTCGCACAGGGGGATGACGTATAAGCTGCTATGAAAGACATGATTTCAGGTTATTCCCGTCGTGAGATGCTTGCCCGTGCGGGCGGTGGTTTTGGCATGCTGGCCTTCGCGTCCATGCTGGAGGCGGCGAAGAATCCGTTCGCGCCCAAGGTGCCGATGCAGGTCGGTGGCAAGGCGAAGTCCATCATCTGGATTTTTACCAATGGCGGTCCCTCGCAGGTGGACACTTGGGACTACAAACCGGAACTGGCCAAGCGTGACGGGCAGACGCTGGAGGGGTTTGATCCGAAGACGGGCTTCTTTCCTGGCTCGGTGGGCGGTTTGATGAAGTCGCCCTTTGGGTTCAAGCAGCATGGCGCGAGCGGGACGTGGTGCAGCGATCTGTTTCCGAAGACGGCGATGCATGTGGACAAGATGTGCTTCATCCACAGCTGCTGGACGGGATCGAACAACCACTCACCGGCGCTTTTTATGATGAACACGGGCACCACCCGCATGGGCTACCCGTGCGTGGGTTCGTGGGTGAACTACGGCCTCGGCAGCGAGAGCGATTCACTGCCGAGCTTTGTGGTGATGAGCGATCCGCTCAATCGCGGTCTTCCCAAAGGTAGCGCGGCAAACTGGGGCGCGGGCTTTCTGCCGAGTGTGTATCAAGGAACGTGGCTGAAGCCTTCGGGAGCACCGATCGACAACCTCGCCGTGCCCGCCTCGCTCACGCCGCAGCGTCAGCGGGCGCAGTTGGACCTCATGGCCAGGCTGAACCGGCAATCGCTCGGTGGATCAGCCATCGAGAGCGAGCTGAATGCCCGCATCGAGAGCTTTGAGCTGGCTTATCGCATGCAGACCTCCGCGCCGGAGGCTTTTGCCATCAAGGACGAGCCGGAGCACATTCAAAAACTCTACGGGGTGAATGAGAAGCACTGCGGTCACTTTGCGAAGCAGTGCCTGACGGCACGGCGCATGGTGGAGCGAGGGGTGCGCTTCATCCAGATCTACAGTGGCGGCATGGAGAACCAGCAGAGCTGGGATGGTCACAAGGACATTCTGGGCAATCACAGCGGCTTTGCGGCCGAGAGCGATCAGCCGGTGGCGGCGCTCATCAGCGATCTGGAGCAGCGTGGTCTGCTCGATCAGACATTGATTGTCTGGGGCGGTGAGTTTGGCCGTCTGCCCATCGCCCAAAAAGGTGCGCAGCCGGGTCGCGATCACAATCCGCACGCCTTCACCGTCTGGATGTGCGGCGGCGGCGTGAAGGGTGGCTACCATCATGGCGAGACCGATGAGATCGGCTTCAAGGCGGTGATCGACAAAGTCAGCGTGCATGACCTGCACGCGACGATCCTTGCCGCGGCGGGGCTCGATCACGAGCGTCTCACCTTCAAATTCCAAGGACTCGACCAGCGTCTCACCGGCGTGGAGAATCCCAAGGTGGTGAAGCAGGTGTTTGCGTGATGTCGGTCAGCTCTTCTGCCGGCCAATCACGCTGAAATCGAGGTCCCCCTCGCCAGCATCGACACCGAGGCGCATGGCCTCGGCGGTGACGTCGAGGGCAGGGGACTTGATTTTGAACTCGGCGGCGAGCTCGCGGGCGAAATCGGCATCCTTGAGCATGTTTCGCAGCGAGAAGTGCGGCTCGAAGTCGCCGTTCATGATGGCCGGCAGCTTCATGCCGATGAGCGTCGAGTAGTTCGCATTGCCTTCCAGCGCGGTGAGCAGCCGGTCCAGATGCACGCCATGGGCCTGCGTGATCGCGGCGGCCTCAGAGAGCGCCTCGACGATGACGGCGGAGACGAGATTGGTGACGATTTTGAGCACCATGGCATCCCCGACGGCACCGAGGGGCAGCAGCTTCGTGGCGCTGGCCTCCAGGACGGGTTTCGCCCGCTCGACGAGCAAATCAGGGCCGCCGAGGTAGTAGCAGAGCTTGCCATTTTGAGCAGCCATCTTGCTTCCGGTAAAGGGGGCGTCGAGAAAAGCGGCTCCGGTGGCCTCGACGAGCCTCGCGGCCTCAAGCGTGGCCTTCTTGCTCACGGTGGCGTGGTTCATCACGAGATGCCCGGCTTTCAAGGCCGGCTCCATGTCACGAATGGCTTCCAGCAAAGCGGCGCCATCCCGCACGAAGATTTGAATGATGCCCGCCGCCTGCGCCACCTCCCGGGGCGAGGCGAGGAAGTTTGGCACGGCGCGGGCGCTGCGGCTCCACACAAAGACCTCGTGGCCTGCTTTGCGCAGGTTTTCGACGACACGGCTGCCAATGATGCCCAGCCCGAGAACTCCAACATTCGGTTTGCTCATGCGGTGCGATTAAGAGCGCGAGGATCAAAAGGCAAGAGCGGCCTCGCCTTCTCCTCACTCTCCGACATTGAGTTTGACACCGACTTCCTTGTAGGCGGCCTTCATCTGCTCGGCGAGCTGGGCGTGAGTGCGGCCCTCCATGAGGATCTCGAGGTGCTTGAACGGGGCGCTTTCCGGTTTGAAGTCGGGCGGCGGAAAATTGGTCGGGTAGCTGAAGCGGCCGTCGGGGTAGCGTTTGACGCGTGGGTCGGCAAAGAAGTCGCGCAGGGCCTTCACCTCGCCATACACGGCGTCCATGAATTTGATGAAGCGGGTGCCTTTTTTATCCGTGTCGAGATGGTTGAAGAAGTAAACGAGCAGGTAGGAGCGGAAGTAGAGCTCGCCCATGCCCTTGTTGGAGCCGTCGGCGATGGCGTCCCAGGCGGCGCGGTTCATGGTGATGTGCTCCTTGAGGCTGGGGATCTGGGGGAAGTGGCCACGGCGGCCCGCCTCCTCAATGGCGTCCTTCATGCCGGTCTTGTGCGCGTCCACGCGGAAGGTGCCGCTCTTGTAGGGGAGGTTCTCGGTGTATTCGGCGGTGCCTTCGATGACCCACTTGGGCAGGAAGGTGAGGTAGTCGTCCATGACCTGATGGGTGATCTCGTGGACGAGAGTGTCGCTGCGGTAGTTCTCGTCCTTGAAGTAGGTTTTGCCACGCATCTCGAGGCCGAGGCTGGGGAAGGGAATCATGAAGATCTTCGGGCCGCCCATGTACACGCCGCCGGAGTTCTCCGGGCCGCCAGCGGCGGTGTAATCCTGCCGCGTCTCATACAGCGCGGCCTTGTAGCGTTCGAAGCCGGGCGGCGGACGGCAGACGACGCCCCAGGGCAGGGAGGCGACGAGGGATTTGGTGGCTTCAAAGGTGCGGGCGACCTCCTTCATCACGCTGCCGGCCAGTTTGGCCTGCGAGGTGAACTCGAAACCCTCGGAGCGATAGACAAACTCCCTCGCGGGAGCGTTTTCGACCACGGGCGTGATCTCGACCGAGCGTGCGGGAACCTCGACCTGTGGCGGCCAGACGCGTTTTTCGAGGGGCACGCGGGCGTCATCGGCAGGCGCGGCCTGGGCGGGTTTGACCTGGGGCGTGGCGGCCTGGCTTTTCACATAGGCCTGGTCCTCGGCGCTGAAGCGGGAGAGTGGCAGGGTGTGCTGTTTCCCATCGGACGTGCGGATGGTGACGCTGTCCGTGGTGCTCGAAACGTAAGCGGCCTGGATCACGCGGCCCTGCGTGTCCTTCCAAGGTCGCTCCGTCTGCTGGGCAGTCA
>JBJONJ010000222.1:0-3623 GCA_046051905.1 Verrucomicrobiota bacterium | reverse complement strand
GGTAGGCGCGGTTGATGGTTACCGCGGTGACTTCACTGACCACATTGAGCTCGTCCGAGCCCGAGGCGGTGCCAGTGAAATGGATGAACGTGTGCCCTGGCGACTCCGTGGAGGTGGCCTCCACCGCGCCGCTGGTCGGCTTCACCACGTCCAGCTTCACCCGGTAAAGCGTGCCTGGCTCGAGACGGTTGAGCGTCGTAGGCGTGATGGTTTCCGAGACCGTGATGGTGCCGCTGCGCAGGGCCGCTGCCGTTGTTGTGGAGGCCACGGTGGCACCGGAGGGGTCCAGCAGCGCCCATTCGAGCCGGTAGAGAGCACTCGTGCCAAAGGTCACGTTGGCATTCACGGCGATGACATCGCGGTCCGTGCCGGCTCCGGCGATGGCCGCATCGGCCGCGATGACGTAGCCGGTGTAATTCGTGAGCGAGAGGCTGTTCACCGTGACCGCCGAGGCCGTGGCGGCGGCAAAAAGGGCCAGCAAGAAGGGAAAAAGGTGCCTGATCATGGTTTGTTCGCAGTGCATGAACCAAAGCGGCTGGCAGAGTTACAACATTTCCTAGATTGAATGAGTTAACCCGGCGTCGCAGGGCTCCTGCCGTGCCCACGCCCTTGAACCCTCGCTGGAAAATCTTCACCAAAGGCGCACGCATTACCAGGGGGGATTGAATGAGCCGTGCCCGGGATTCACGCCAGCTTGGGCGGGCCTGCTCTTGCAAGGAGGCTTTTCTCATCGACGAGGTGCCCGGTGGCCCATAATCTCCGCTTCTCATGAAAGCCATTTTTGCCGTCTCGCTGATCCTCGCCGGTTCTTTGTCTGCCGCGGACGTTTCCTTTCCGAAACAGGCCATCGCCACGGTGCATCCGCTGGCCACGCAGGCCGGGATGGATGCCTTCGCGAAAGGTGGAAACGCCATCGACGCGGCCATCGCGGCGGGTTTGACGCTCGGCGTGGTCGATGGACACAACTCCGGCATCGGTGGCGGCTGTTTTTTCGTCATTCGCGCCGCGGATGGCACCGTGACTTGCATCGACGGCCGTGAAAGGGCCCCCGCAAAGGCGCATCGCGACATGTATGTCATCAACGGCAAGCTCGACGACGAGGCCAGCAAGACCGGCGCCCTCGCCAGCGGCGTGCCCGGCTATCTCAAAGCCTGCGCCGTCGCCCAAACCAAGCACGGCCAGCTCAAGCTCGCCGACGTCTTGCTGCCCGCCGCCGACATCGCGGAGAAGGGCTTTCCACTCGATGAAGTGTATGCCCGCAAGCTCGCTGCCACTGCCGCCAAGCTCGCCCAGTTTCCCGCCTCCGCCGCCATCTTCCTCAAGGAGGGCAAACCCATCGAAAAAGGTCAGCCCCTCGTGCAGGCCGACCTCGCGGCCACGTATCGAGCCGTCGCGAAAAACGGCATCGAGTGGTTCTACGAGGGGGAATTCGCCCAAAAGACCGAGGCCTGGATGAAAGCACATGGCGGCATCACCACCGCCGCGGATTACGCGGCCTACCAGGCACCCGAACGCGAGGCCATCCGCTCGAAGTATCGCGGTTACGACCTCCTCACGATGCCGCCGCCCAGTTCCGGCGGCGTGCATGTGGCGCAGATCCTGAACATCCTGGAGCACTTTCCCATCCGCCACTTCCGCACCAGCAGTCGCGTGCATGTCATTACGGAGGCCATGAAGCTCGCCTTTGCCGATCGTGCCCACTGGCTCGGCGATCCTGACTTTGCCAAGGTGCCACGCGGCCTCGTTGATCCTGCTTACGCCGCCGAACTCGCGAAAAAGATCGACCTCGATCACACGACCCCGGTTTCCGGTCATGGCATGCCGCCACATTGGGAAGGGGACATCTTTGGCAAGCACACCACCTTCCTCTGCACCGCCGATGCAGAAGGAAACTGGGTGGCGCTCAATCAAACCATCAACACCGCCTTCGGCAGCAAGGTCGTCATTCCCGGCACCGGCGTGCTGTTGAACGATGAGATGGATGATTTTGCCGTGCAGCCCGGCATTCCCAATGCCTTCAAGCTCGTCGGTGCCGAGGCGAATGCCGTCGCCCCTGGCAAACGGCCGTTGTCGAGCATGAGCCCCACCCTCGTGCTGAAGGACGGCCAGCCCGTCATTGTCACCGGGGCCGCCGGTGGCCCCACGATCATCACGCAGGCCCTTCTACTCCTCACCCACATCATCGACGACGGCCAGCTCCCCGCCGCCGCCCTCGCTGAGCCGCGTTTTCATCATCAATGGAACCCGGACGAGTTGAAGATCGAAAAGGCCTTCGGTGAGGAAACCCTCCAACGCATCGAAAAACTTGGACACAAGCTCGCCCCGACGGCTGGATTCGGTGCCTGCCAGGCCATCTACTTCGACAGGGAGACGAAACGTTTCTTCCCTGCCCATGATCCCCGCGTGCCGGGCAAGGCGGACGGCTGGTGAAGGCGGGGTTGGTCGTTGCCTTGTGCAGGCTTTAGCGTGAGCAACAGACTCCAGCCGGGCTCTCCGCTAGCTCGCACCATGGGTCTAGACCGGCTCTCAAAATGCCTGCCACCTCTGGGTGAAGAGGGGAAGGAAAGGGCGATCGCTAGCCCCCTTTCACCGAGAGCGCGCCGGGCTCTCACGTGACTCCTTCGTCTGGAAGTCATCGTTCGAGTACTTGGCATACTCCTCCAGGCAGCCGACGCGCAGTTCATTCACGAAGGGCCTGATGAACGGCCTCGTCTCATCCATCCGGCTCAGGGCATAGGACTTGACCTTGAGCTCCTTTTGCACCAGCGGCCTGAAGACGACCCCGGGATGAGCCATCTCCAGCAACAGGGCGGGAAACAGCCCGACCAATCGCCCGGTGGCCACCGCGTTGAGCAAGGCACTGGGACCGTTCGCGTGATCGGTGCACCGCGGCTCAAATCCCGCGGAAAGGCAGGCCTCGCGGACATAATCGCTCCGCCCGGGATAAGTCCTGTCCGTGGCGACCACGAACTCATCCCGGCTCAACTCCGCAAGATCCACCTTCTGGCGTTGGCACAGCCGGTGGCCTTCTGGAAGCGCCGCCAGAAGGGGGATTTCGGCCAGGAGGGTGGCATCATACAAAGCCAGGTGATCCTCAGACACATGCCCCGGAAGCGCCAGATCGATCTGCCGGCTGTCCAAAGCCTTGATCTGCATCGAGGGAGTGAGATCGTGGAGTTTAACCACCAGGTTGGGCAGCTTGCTCCGGGATGCCATCGTGGCCCGCATGACCGCAGGAAACATCACCGCCGGGATGACGCCCACGTGGAGGTGGTTGAGATACTCGTCCTGCAAAAGCTTCATTCTCAGGATCATGTTTTCATAGGAGCTGGTCACCGGGGTGCCGGTTCGCACCAGCTCCCGGCCAGCCCGGGTCAGGCTGATTCCGCGTGGGGAACGGCTGATCAGCTCCACCCCCAAGCAGCGCTCGAGTTCTTGAATGTGCCTAGACAGCACCGGCTGGGACACTCCCAGCAGCGAGGACGCCCGGGTGTAGTTCAACTCGTCCGCGAGGACCAGAAACTCCCTGATGTAATCGATCTTCATGAATCCAATGCGCCTTCCATGCCGCTTGGGCACGGTGTCTCACAAGCCAAAACACCTGTTCGAGGTTCTTTTTTCAA
>JBJONJ010000221.1:0-3520 GCA_046051905.1 Verrucomicrobiota bacterium | reverse complement strand
GCAAATGCTCAGGCAGTAGTCTTTGAGCACGGCGGGGGTGCGCATCGCTGATTTGCCGCCGTAGCTGAGACCGTAGAAGGCGACCTTGTCCGGCTGCGTGAAGGGCTGCGCCTTCAGCCATTCCAGGATGCGCTGATGCTGGCCGTTGATGACACTGTAAAGCGTGAGACCGAGCGGATTGAGCTTCCGCTGAAGCGTGCGGAAGGCGTGCCCGCCGCGATACGGATTGTGCGGCGCAAAGGTCACAAAGCCCTGCTCGGCGAGGCGCAGCGTGAAGGCCTGGTAAGCACCAAAGGCACGCTGCGTGGCATCGGTCGTGATCGTGTCCTCCGGGATGCCTTCCAAACCATGCTGGCAGACGATGACCGGCCGGCGTGTAGGCGCACTCGCCAGAGTGCGGGCGTCACCAGCTTCCGCGTTCTGGCGAACGCGCCTACCATCCAACTCCTTCGGCAAACACAGCCAGCCCCAGGCAAAGACATCGTCCCAAACATCGAGCGTGACCTCGTAGATGACCACCTTGTCCGTCTCTCGCACGAAGCGGCTCTTGGCATTCATCGGCACATGGGGATCAGGCAGACGACCGATGACCTCGTTCCAGAAACGCTCCCGCTCTTTCTCTGTCTGCGCTTCAAACTCCGCGAGAGACTTCAGCGGCAGCTTTTTCCAGAACTCGTTGTTTCGCTCCGTCTCGGTGCTCACGAGCAACCGCTGCGTGAAGGCTTCCAGCTCCCGCACGAGACGCTTTTGGCGGGTGGGGTCCGGTTTGAGAGAGACAGAAGCGACCGAAGAGACTGAAAGCGACGCCGAAGGCAGCAGATGGCGGATGATCTGATCATTCGAGGTCTCGCCGGTGGCGGCGAGAATGCGGCTCGAAGGGGCGAGCTGCTTCACCCGAGCGATCTCCGCTTCAAACGAGGCCAAAGAAGGTTCCGAGAGCCTTCCAGGTGCGGCGATGGCCCGCGAGCCTTTCGGAGCCTCCATTGAGACGACGTGCTTCGGATAAAACAGAGGCTGCAGCACCAGCGGACGCGGCGCGATGAGGCTGGCGATCTCTGCATCTCCGAGATCACGCAGCAATCCAAACACATTCCGCTCGATCGGCTCCTCCCACACGCTTTCTCGCGGAGCGAAGTAGCCTGCGGAATAGACTGAATCGATCCGCTCATCGATGGCGGCGGCATGCAGCGCCAGCATGCCCCCTTCCCCGATGCCCGCGATGAGCACCGGCACCTGCTCTTTCTGCGCCTTGAACCAATCCACCACCGCCAGCGCCTTCTGTACCTCGTAGCCGATGAGGTGGCGACCGAGCTCATAGCTTTGCCGGTAGATCCACTCGCGATGCGAGCAGTTCGTCGTCACGCCGAATTTGTCATTTGTGCTGAATTCCGAGTCGCGACTGATCAGCGCCGGAACGATCACCTCCGCGCCGCTGCCGAGCAAAAAGCCCTCCACGAGCTTCTCCGGCGTGCTAGCGGCATCCGGCAGGTAAATAACACGAGCCGTCGGTTTGCCCTTCGGCTGCACATATAGTCCCTCGCCATGCACCCCGTCGAAAACCGGCCAGCGCACGCGGAAGACGCGGCAGCTTTCCGTCTCGTGGAGCAAGGCGGGGGAAATCGTATCACCCATCAAATCCAGCGCCGAAAAGCTCACTCGCTCATCGGCCATGCCGAGAGCTGCCTTCAGCTTCTCCCTCGTCGGTTTGCGGCCCGTTCTCGACTGTTCGATCAGCCACAGCGCCATCCTGTCGATGCCCGCAACCATCGTAGCGGAGAAATCGGCGTTTGGTTCCAAAAGCTTCGTGCCCGGGAGATTCTGGCCGTGGGTCAAGAGGGGCAAGAAAAGGATCAAGGGAGTCAAGCATCTGGAAGAAAAGCGCATGAGGAGCATACGCGCCATGCGGCATAAGCTTCTCCGTGTTGGATGATTCTTCTTTGGCTGGCCTTCGTCAGCTTCTCAGCAACGGATGATAGAGCAGCTAAAATCCAGGGCGCGCTCCTCCGACGTGGTGGAAGCCTTCATCCTGGGATTCAGCGTCTAGCAGGAGCGTCTGAAGTCCTGCTATCGTCTTCTCACACGAGGGCTTATCACGCTACGCTCCCCAGAACGGCGAAGCCATGCATGATTCCGAGAGCACATTTCCGTTGGTTGCTTCAACGGAGCGCGTAGGCACGACGGAGTTATTGTGACTAGCTAACCGTGGCAACATGCGTTTGACCCCTCCCGCGGCTTGAATGCATTACTCCGATCCTCAATCAAAACGTCGTAGCGGACTAAGGCAGTTCAATAACGATACGAAAACCAATGTCACCATCGACATTGTCAGCGGTTCCATGGCGAAAACCCGAATCCGTGCATGCCCCACCAAGCAGGAGCCGGTTACCACCAGCGGATGGGTCGAAAAAATCTTCGCACCACTCCCAAACATTACCCTGCAGGTCGTAAATGCCTAGCAGATTGGCTGTAAAACTACCCACTATCGCTGTGCTGGCGAAACCATCGTCAAAGCCTCTAATCCACCCTCGATCTGGTTGCACTCGATGGAAGGCTTCGTCAGCAACATTACCGTTCGGTTTATTTGGGCGCTGACTTTCAAGTTCGTCGGCCACAGCTTTCATCCACTCAGCCTCTTTGGGCAGACGGTAGGTTGCATCATCCGGGAGCAGGCCGGCCATGCGCTCTTTTTTCGTTAACCATTCACAAAAGGCTTTGGCCGACGACCAGCGAACCGCGCCCACAGGATAATCAGCGCCTTGCTCGAATACCAAATCAAATTGCCCAGTCGGCTTGCGCTCTGCATCTGCTGGATTCTCTTTGGCAAACCGCTCGTAATCGCGAAAGCGCGTTTCCCAGATGCAGAAAAAAACCTTGGTCTCCGGCACGGGCACAAACTTCATGCCGAGGCTGTTCACATAAGGGTTTTCCTTGGTGGCTGAAAGAGTGAAAATAGCCGAAGAGTTCGGGGTCGGTAGGCGATTAGTCGGGGCGTTGCCATCCAGGCTCTCAAGCTTTATTTGAGGAAGGTTGAGCCGGTACTCCTTAACCCGCTGCGCGTCAGTCAGCCTTTTTTCCTTGGCCAAATCGGCTTCCATCTGCTCCAGCCGCTTGGTCAATGGATCCACCAAAGCCTTTAGATTTTTCTGACTCTCAGCCTCCAAGCTGGCGAGTGATTTGTGGTATACAGACCTTAGATTCGCAAGCACCCGACCTGTTCCAGCAGCACCAGCCACCGAAATTTTTGAGCCTGTGTCGGCGAGTTTTTTTTCATTCTCCAGTGAATCCAACTCATCGAAACGCTTGATGGACTTTTCCGCTGCGATGGCACGGCCAAGCCCCCCCGAGTAGTTTTTGTTCAACGAGGCGAGATCCTTTTCGTAAACAGAGGTCACTTTGGAATCACGCAACGCGTCAAACTGTATAGCCAGTGCTACCAGTTCCTGCGGATAGTTATGGGCACCCATCTTTTCCTGGTCAAATTCGGCACAAAATTCTGCCGCTGTCTGAGCAGGCCGCTGGG
>JBJONJ010000220.1:0-3224 GCA_046051905.1 Verrucomicrobiota bacterium | reverse complement strand
GAGGCCTTCGTGCTGCAACTCCAGCTCAACTGGGACATCCGCGCGACCAAAAAGCCCATCGAAGACCACACTGGTCCCGGTTTTCTCATCGAGTGGCTCGAAATCGAAGGCCCTGTCGATGAATTCCCCTCGCAGGCCTATCGTAGGCTGTTTGGTGATGCCGAGCTGATGCCCAGATCCGCCGCCAAAGCCAAAGCGGAAGGCAAAAAGCCGCAGGACTGGAGCAAGCGCACGAACATCTACCAATGGCTCAATGATCCGCTCGAGCCCGTCAGCGTCACGCCGAAGGAAGACGCGGAAAAACTGCTGCGCACCTTCATCCCGCGTGCGTTTCGTCGTCCGGTCGAAGAAGACACGCTGAAGCACTACATCGGCAAAGTGCACGCCAGGATCGATGCGGGCGAGAGCTTCGTGAATGCGATGACCTACGGCTACAAGAGCGTGCTCACGTCGCCGCCATTTCTCTTCTTTGTCGAAGCCCCCGGTGAACTCGACCGACTCGCTCTCGCGAATCGACTCGCCTACTTCCTCACCTCGCTGCCTCCCGATGCCGAACTGCTCGCTGCGGATGTCACGAAGCCCGATGTGTTGCGCCAGCAAACCGAGCGACTGCTTCAATCACCCCGTGCCCGCGGCTTCACCGAAAACTTCACCGGCCAGTGGCTCGAACTCCGCAAAATCGACGCCACCATCCCCGATCCGAACCTCTACGGCGACTTCGACGGCACCCTCCTCTGGTCCATGCCCGAGGAAACGCGCCGCTTCTTCGACGACGTGCTGCAAAACGACCGCAGCGTGCTCGAGTTCGTCGATTCGTCGTGGACGCTCGTGAATCGCCGCCTCGCGGAGCACTATGGCATTGTGGAGGCGTTCGAAGCAGTGGCGAAAGACAAGGAGACTCTCCCTGTCTCATTGTCTCATGGTCCGATTGTCTCCTTGTCTTCAGCTCCCCAATCCGAGTTCCGCCGCGTGAATCTACCCACGGGCTCGCATCGCGGCGGCGTCATGACGCAGGGCAGCGTGCTCAAAGTCACCGCCGATGGCACCACCACCTCGCCCGTGCTGCGTGGCAAGTGGGTGCTCGAGCACATCCTCGGCAAAGCGCCACCACCACCGCCGTCGGACGTTCCTGCCATCGAGCCGGACATCCGCGGTGCCACCACCATTCGCCAGCAGCTCGACAAGCACCGCAACATCGCCGCGTGCCATTCCTGCCACCAACACATCGACCCGCCGGGCTTCGCCTTGGAGTCCTTTGACCCCATCGGTGGCTACCGCGATTTCTACCGCGCCTCCGCCCGCACGCAGGCCGGCATCGTGCAGCTTGCTGGCTACACCGGTCGCGCCTTTTATCGCGGTCCCGATGTCGAAAAAGGCGGCGTCACGCATGATGGCAAAACCTTCACCACCATCGAGGACTACAAGCGCCTCCTCCTCGCCGATCCCGATCAAATCGCCCGCAACCTCGCCGAAAAGCTCCTCACCTACGCCACCGGCGCCGAGCCGCAGTTCGCCGACCGCGAAGTCATCGAGCAAATCGCTTCCAAGGTGAAAACGAAGAACTATGGCTTCCGCACGCTCGTTCATGAGATCGTGCAGAGCAGGCCGTTTAAGCACAAATAACCCCACCATTGCCATGCCACGCCCCATTCTCGACCGCCGCACGTTTTTGCGCTCCTCCGGCATTGCCATCGGGCTGCCGTTTCTCGATGCGATGATGCCTTTGAGCGCCGCGGAGGCGAAAAAGGCCGCCAAAGCGCCGAAACGCGTGCTGCTGGTCGGCAGACCGCTCGGCATGCATGCGCCGAACTTCTTCCCGACGGACACGGGCAAGAACTACACGCCAAGCCGCTACCTGAAGTTCCTGCAAAGCCGCCGCGATGACTTCACCGTCTTCTCCGGCCTCTCGCATCGCTACGGCGCGGGGCATTACGCGGAGGTCGGGCTCTTCACGGGCGTGCATCCCGACTTCATCCGGCCAAACGACATCAAAAACAGCATCTCGCTCGACCAAGAGGTCGCATCGCACCTCGCGGGGCAGACGCGGTTCAACTCGCTCGTCATCGGTGGTGGCAGCGCGGCGTGGAACCGCCGTGGGGTGCGCCTTCCCGCGGAGCAGCGCGTGAGCAGCGTCTTCAAGCAGCTCTTCATCCAGGGCACCGCGGACGAAACCGCCCGCGAGATGCGCCGCATCAAGGACGGCCAGAGCATTCTCGACGACGTGCGTGATCAACTCGGCAGCCTGAACGCGAAACTCGGCAGCGAGGACCGTGAGCGGCTCGATTTGTATGTCTCCTCCATCCGCGAGGCCGAGCAGAAACTGCAACAGGATGAAACCTGGCAGCTCACGCCCAAGCCGAAGCTCGAGGTGAAGCCGCCGCAGGAGCTCAGCAGCGCGCAACTCGTCGAGCGCAGCCGCCAGTGGTATGATCTGGTGCATCTCGCCTTTCAAACCGACAGCACGCGCGCCATCTCGCTCTGGCTCGGGTCGCAGGACAAGCCGGAGATCCAGGGCGTGAACATCGGCCACCACGATGCCTCGCATCACGGCCAGGACCCCGGCAAGCTGGAGCAGCTCGCGCTCATTGAAGACGCCGAGATGCGCGTCTTTGGCGAGTTCCTCGACAAACTCAAAGCCAGCACCGAGGGCGACAGCACGCTCCTCGACCGCTCCTCGATCTTCTTTGCGAGCAACCTCGGCAACGCGTCAAACCACGACAACATGAACCTGCCCGTCATCCTCGCCGGCGGCGGCTACAAGCACGCCGGCCACCTCGCCCACGACAAGCAGAACAACACCTTCCTCTCCAATCTCTACGTCCGCATGCTCCAGCAAACCGGCATTGAGCTGGACAAATTTGGAGCGAACACGGGTGTGCTCAGCGAGATCTAGGGGCAAGTGATGCGTGAGTCTCCAAAGAGCGTCGCATGTGATTCACGCATCACGGAGCACGCATCACGATCGGTGGCAGCCTCTCCGCCAGCTTCGCACGCAGATCTTTGAGAACTTCCGCATGCTTCGGGTCCTTCGCGAGGTTGGTGTACTCATGTGGATCGGTGTCGTGGTTGTAGAGTTCGATGCCGTTGCGGCCTTCGTCCCATTCGGTGCAGCGCCAGCGGGCGGTGCGAATCGTGCGGCCCCAATGCTCGGCGTTTTTGCCTCGGCGAGCCTGCGTGAAAGCCGCGTCGTGAAGCTCGGCGGAGGCGTTTTCGAGGAAGGGACG
>JBJONJ010000219.1:0-4178 GCA_046051905.1 Verrucomicrobiota bacterium | reverse complement strand
AGCGGGGTCGTTTCCTCGGAGAAAAGCAGGCCGGGCGTCGAGGCGAGCGCCTGGCGGTAGTTATTGGCCTGCACTTTCGGCAGGGCATCGAGATCGATCACCGTCGCCCGCTTGCCGGCGTAGATTTTGGTGCCCTCGACGGCCTGCGGAAAGGAATTCTGCGTGATCGAATCGCTCTCGGACTCGCCAAAGACGGTCACCATGTCGAGCTCCTCGGCGGGCAGTTCGGAGCGAAGCGTGGGGGATTGAGCGTGGGAAAAGACCGCGAGGGCGAGCAATGCCCCAAGAGCGATGGCAGGGCCGGCGAGGGAGGTTCGAGGAAACATGGTTGGGGTTTTGAAATTGAGATTCTGTCGCAAGAGAGCCGCGATAGTGAATGCTTTCACGAATCGCGCAAGCGCTTTTCTGCGACTGAGTCTCAATTGCTATTTGACGCCACTATTTTGCGTTTTACCCATCTGAGCGGCTCCCTGCCTTGATTTTTCAAGGCAAAGCGCGTTTCACCTCGTCTCTGCCTACCCCCGACATGCACTCCTCTCCCAGCCATTCAGCCCCCCCCGCCCTCAAGCGGCTGGCTTGGCGTTTTGGCGTGATGGAGGAGGTGCCGGTGGGCCTATCGTGGCTGCTGGCGGTCAGTTCTGGCTTCCTCGCCGTGGGTATCGCGGGCGTTTTTGCCACCGAAATGCCCCTTATCCACCTCAAGACCCTGGCGGACGTGATGCACGCGGATGACCTGCCGCTCATCGAGACCACGATGGCCGAGCTGCAGGCCGAAAACACCGAGGAACCCGCTCCCGCCGAAGATGCCCCGCCGGAGACGACGGAGCTTCTTGAGGTCGAAATGCCCGAGGAAGCCCCTCCGCCCGATCTCGACTTGCCGGAAATCGCCGAGGCGATGACGCAGGAGGACATTTTTGCCATTCCCACGGCACCGAAGATCGAAGACGCCCTCAAGCCGGTCGATCCCATCGTCCGCCCAAAGCCTGCCCCCACGCCCACCCCGCGGAAATCGACCGCCAGCCGCACACCTTCCAGTCCCTCCACCACGCCGGGCGGCACTCCCGGCGGCACCGGCACCGGCCGCAGCGGCGGGCGCATGGTCACCCCTGCCCCGCCCTATCCGAGCTTTGCCAAATCGCAGAACATGCAGGGCACCGTCCGCCTCAGCCTCAGCGTCGGGCCTTCCGGAGCCGTCGAAGGAGCCAC
Organism: Verrucomicrobiota bacterium; assembly: GCA_046051905.1. Lineage (GTDB taxonomy): Bacteria > Verrucomicrobiota > Verrucomicrobiia > Verrucomicrobiales > Verrucomicrobiaceae > Prosthecobacter. Next base: position 2,972 of record JBJONJ010000219.1, on the reverse strand, counting down.
CGTCGTCAGCAGCACCGGCTTCTCTGCCCTCGATAGCTACGCGGCGAACTGGGTGCGCCGGAACTGGCGCTTCCCCGCCACCGGCGCCGGCAAGCGCTACACGCTCCCCCTTTCCTTCCGACTTCGTTAAACCACGCCTCTCATGCTCGCCAACATCGTCATCGAATTCATCCACAAAGGCGGCCCGATCATGTACCCAATCCTGGTCGTGTCCGCGTTCGCGCTTTGCGTGCTCGTCGAGCGCATCTTCTGGTGGCTGCGCCTCGCCTCCAAGCGTGACGCGAAACAGCTCGACCGCGTTTATGAGTCTCTCGAAGCCGGTGATCTCGCCAAAGCGATCGCTGAATCCCAAAACGCGAGCGATCCCGTCGTGCGCATGATCCACCACGGCCTGCATCATCGTCACAGCAGCATGCAGGGAGCCCTCGAAGTCGCCGCCGGTCAGGAACTCCGTGGTGCCGGCCGCTTCCTCGGCGCGATGGATACCATCGTCACGCTTGCGCCGCTGCTCGGCCTGCTCGGCACCGTCACCGGCATCATGGGAAGCTTCACCAGCATCGGCGGCAGCGAGCTAGCCGTCGAAAAAGTCACCGGCGGCATCGGCGAGGCCCTCATCGCCACCGCTGCCGGTCTCGGCATCGCCATTGGCACGCTGGTGCCGATGAACTACTTCCACAGCCGCCTCGCCGCCCTCAAGTTCGACCTCGAAGCCGCCGCGAACAACGTGCTGATTTTGGCTGCGCAGCATGGTTTTGATAAGGTCGGAGCCAAAGCGTGAAGCGGAGCGGGAAAATGACGAACGCAGAATATCGAATGACGAAATAATGCCCAAACGCCCAATGCATTCCTCTTTCCTTCGCGCCTCCACCTTCAGACATTCGTCATTCGTCATTCGTCATTCCCATGAAGCTTCACTCTCCCCTTCCCGAGAAAAAGACGCGGCTGGAGATCATCCCGCTGATCGACGTCATGTTCTTCCTGCTCGCCTCCTTCATGATGGTGAGCCTAACCATGTCGAAGCAGCAAACCATCAAGGTGAACCTGCCTGTCGCCTCCGCTGCGCAGAGCGATTTCAAGCCGGACATGATCAACCTCGCCGTGAACGCCCAGGGCGATGTCTTCTACAACAAGGCCTCCATCACCCTGCCCTCGCTCGAGACCGAGCTCGCCAAGCGCTTCGGCCAGGACCCCGCCACGCCTGTTTACATCAGCGGCGATGTGAACACCCGTTTCGCCGACCTCGTGAAGGCGCTCGACCTCGTCAAACGCGTCGGCTTCACCAAGGTCGCCTTTAACGTGAAGCCCACCGGCGGCCCCGCCACGCCTGCGCAGCCATGAAGCGCCTTCTCACCACTCTCCTCGTTCTCGTCACGCTCGGCCTCTGCGCCGTATGCGTCGTGCAATGGGTGCGCGAGGACCGTTATCGCGCCAACATCGCCGATCTCGCCAAGCGTCTCGAAGCCGAAAACACCGCCCGCGTCGAAGCGGAACGCAAAGCCGCCGAATACGAAAAAGAAATCGAGCGCCTCACCATCCTCCGCGCCGAGGTCGAGGCCAAGCTCCTCGCCACCACCGAAGAACTCAACGCCGTTGGCAACGACTCCGTCGCCCGCGGCTTCACCCTTGCGATCTTTTTGAACCAGCTCGTGCAAACACAAGCCAAGCTCGCCGCCATGGAAAACGCCGTCGGCAAAGGCACCGTGGCCCTCAAGGATCACAACGCCTCCGTCACCGCGCAAAACGCCACCATCGCGAAGCAGAACGACCTCCTCAAACAGCTCGCCGCCGAGCGAAACAACGCCATCGAAAAGCTCAACGCCCGCACGAAGGAGTTCAACGAGCTCGTCGAGAAGTACAACAAGCTCGCCAAGAGCCGCTGATCACACCTCAAACTCATCCGCCGGATCAAACGGCGGCATCGGCACATTGATGATTTTGAGTTTGCCGACGGCGCGGTGCACGCAGCCCGGCCGGATCATCACCGTCGTCATCGGTTTCAGCGGAATGATCTGCCCGTCCGCCTCCAGATGGCCCTCCCCCTCCAGCACGATGTAGATCTCCGTCATCTTCTCATGCCAGTGCGCCTTCGAGTCCGCATGAATGTCCGTCAAATGCACCGTCGCCAACGTGTTCCAAGGCTCTTTGAACGCTCTCCGAGCCTGCCCGCACGGGCAAGGCGTCGGCGTGATCTCATCCAGTTGGGCGACAGCGAAGCGAGGGGAGTTCATAAATGGAGGAATGATTACTGCCGGCGGTACTCGCGAGCGTAGTTGGCCGCGTCACGGGCGGCATGCAGGACGTAAAGGATACGCACCCCGGCGTCATCGGGCAAAGGACGGTAGTAGATGAGGTAGTTCGGATACTCAGTGACCACCATCAGGCGAATGCCCTTCAAGCTGCGGCGAAGCGGCGAGCACTCGGTGCCGAGGCGGGGATGGCTGGCGAGGAGCTGAAACGTCTCCCAGATCGCCCTCACCACCGATCTGGCGGCATCTGCATTATCCATCGCGATGTATTCCGCGATCTGAGCCAGATCGACATTCTCCACATCAGGATGCATGTGCCTGACAGGATCAAACATGGGCATGCTGCTGCTGAATCGATGCCAGGGCTCTTTTCATCACACGGTCCACCAAGTCATCAGGCACCGGGACAAAAGGCCCCTTGTCTCGCTCCTCCAGAATGTCCTCCAACGCCTCGCGTGCGGGATCGGCAGCCGGCTGCTCGTCATTCTCGAGGCAAAGCATGACATAGCTCGAAAGGAAACCTTCCGGCGTTTGCTTCCACCCTTCCGCTTTCCGGTTTAGGACGGGCAGGATCGTCTCAGGCAGGTCGATGGTGAACTGTGGCATGGGGGGAGTTTATCATGCGCATGGCTTCCCGGAAGCTTTTTGTCACAGTGCGGCCAGGGCCGCGGCGGCGACTTCGGCGGTCTGGTCGAGGTCCACTTTGCTGTGGGCCATGCTGATGAA
>JBJONJ010000218.1:0-4647 GCA_046051905.1 Verrucomicrobiota bacterium | reverse complement strand
TCAGACAGAGAGAGGACGCTCATGTGGGAGGCAGGATCAAGGGTTTAGCGACTTCCGCAACTCCATCACCGTCGTGGTGATGTGCTCTTCGGTGTTTTCGCTCCAGCGGGTGGGATGGCTGCCGTAGATCATCGCGCCGCCGCCCTCGTAGCCGCCTTCTTTCCAGATGCGTCGGCTGGGGATGTAGGCCATCACGTCGTTGGTGTAACCGCTGACCCACACGATGGGATCTTTGATGTCCGCTTTAAACCGCAGCGCGTAATCAATGACGACCTCGCCGCCGAGCGTGATCCAGGTGAGGTCCTTGCCAAGACGCAGCACCTGCACCGGATACGGATAGCTCGCGGGCAGCGGCCCCTCCTTCTCGATGCGATCCAGCACTCGCGTGGCATGCGTGGAGAGCCATTTGTCCGCCGACTTCTGCTCCTCGAGCAGTTTTTCCTTCGTCGGCAGCGTGTCGTAGGCCAGCGGGATCTCACGATACGCCGCGCGGATGGGGCCCGTGAGGCGCTTCATGTGGGTTTGCAGCGCGGACTCGACCGCCGTGGCCAGCGTCTGCCCGTGTGTCTGCGCCAGCTCCATCGTGCGGCGGGGATAGGGATTCTGATCGCCGCTGCAGCCGTTCATGAACATCGCCACCGCTCCCGGATGAGCCTTTTCGATGCCTTGCTGCGCATAGCCCGCGTAGTCGCCGCTGAATTTCTGATGGCCCAGCGTCGTGCAGTGGCAGGCATAGCCAAAAATGACGGCCAGCTCTTTGCCTTCGGCGCTGGTGGCTTTCAAACCGGCACCGTGTGATCCACCGGCCCCGCTGGATTCGGAAAATTGCTCCAGCCACCCTTTCCATCCGGCGTGCGGCGATTCATCGCGAAACCGCAACGGGCATGACTGTAGTCCAGATGCGCCGGCACGGACTTCTCCAGCGCCTCGCCAATCAGGCGCAGGATGGTGTTTTCGAGCGCGGTGGTGTATTCGGCCGCCTCCTGCTCCCGCTGCGCCAGATCATCCGCCCCGTAAAGCCGGCTCGTGCGCAGCTCCGGCCCACTGTGCGTGTGAGAGGCATTGATGGCGAGGTTCGCCGGCTCGATGCCGTGCTCCTTCTTCGCCCGCTCCGCCACCGCCAGCCGCAGATTCCTCGGCACACCGATCAAATCGAGCGTCACCAGCACAAAGCGGCCGCCTTCTTGATCCGTGAGCGCAAACGCCTTCGCAAACAGATCCAGCTCGACGCCCTCCGAGGGCTTCGTGCGCCCCGCATAACCCGCCATCCACATCGATTTCTCCGGCGTGATCTTCGCCGACGCCGCGCCCGCCTTCCAAGCCGTCTTTTCCTCCACCGGCGCCGCAGCGATGACAAACAACGAAAGGAGAAGTGGCAGCCAGAGTTTCATGCCGTGAATGTAAGCCGACCTGCGTCTGAATCTTTCCCACCCAACCATGCGCCACCTCATCCTTCTTCCTCTCCTCACTCTGGCTGCCCTCGCTCAGCAGCCGAAACCCGCGCCAACCAAGCTCGCGCCCGAAATCACGGCATCCCTCGAAGCGCATCCAGGTCTCGTTTACGCTCGCTACGGCCAGCGGGAGATGCAGCTCGATCTTTGGAAGCCTAAAACGGCCTCGCAGCCGCTGCCCGCCATCCTCTGCATCCACGGCGGTGGTTGGTATAAGGGCGAACGTTCCAACATGGCAAACCTCGCGCAGGCTTTGGCCGCGAAAGGCTTCGTCGCTGCCACCATCAGCTATCGCCTAAGCGGCGAGGCGAAATTCCCCGCTGCCATCCAGGACTGCAAGGCCGCCGTGCGCTTCCTGCGGGCGAACGCGGCCAAGTTTGGCATCGACGCGAAGGCCATCGGTGTCACCGGCCTCTCCGCGGGCGGTCATCTCGCCGCGCTGCTCACCACCAGCGGCGGCGTGAAGGAACTCGAAGGCGTTGGCGGCCATGCCGATCAATCCAGCGCCGTGCAGGCCGGTATTGCCATGGGGGCGCAGAGCGATCTCGAAAGCCCGCGCATCGGCGAACTCAGCGGCAAGCCCGACGATCCTTTCTACCGCACCTTCCTCGGCGATTCACAGGCCGCGATCCCGCAAACCTACGCCCTCGCCTCGCCACGTCATCATCTCGACAAAGCCGATCCCCCCCTGCTCTTCATGACTGGCGAACTCGACGACGTCAGCACGCATGCCGACGAGACACGCCCCGATCTGGAAAAACTCGGCATCCCCACCGGTCTCACGCTCATCCCACAGGCCCCGCATGCGTTTCTCGGGCAGCAGAAAGCTTTCGACACCTGCGTGAGCGGCTGCGTACAGTTCTTCTCGAAGCATCTGAAGAGGTGAGGTGGGTCAAGGCTACGCCGTCAAAAGGTCAAGGAGGTCAAGAGGTGACCTACTTGACCCTCTTGACGACTCTTTGACCACCTCTTGACGCCTCTCTCCCGCCTGAGATTTTGCCGAAAAAGTGGAACTGACGGGCGAATTCAGATGCATGATGAGGCCGCGCCGGATTCACAGCCATCGGCGCTCTCCCAGCCATGAACTCTCGTTTCATCCTCTGCCTCGTTTTGCTCTTCTGCGGCCGGCTTGTGGCGCAGGAGGTGCCTTCAGCCGATCCGCTGAATGCCGCCACGGCAGCGGCATCGAGCGCCCTCGGGGTGAATGATGGGCGTCTGCCCGGCGTGGGCATCGCGGAGGGCATCTCGGAGATCACGGGCGTGGCGGTGAGCCCGCTGCTGGGCGTGAGCGTGATCGGTGCCTGGACGTGGTGGAAGACCGATGCGGAACGGCGGGACAAACTGCCTTGGTATTGCCAGCCGCTGGTGTGGGGCATCGGACTGGGTCTCATCGGCCTGTGCCTGATGAAGGACATCCTCGGCGCGATGGTGCCGGCGATTGCGAAGAAGCCGCTCGACTGGATCGAGCTGTTCGAGGACAAGGCGAGCGCCCTGGTGGCGAGCACGGCTTTTGTGCCATTGGTGGCCATCGCGATGTCGCAGGTGGATCACATTCAGCGCGAGGCATCCTCCGGCGTGGCGATGCTGCCGCTGGCGTCCATCGCGGATTCCGCGATGCACACGCCATGGATCACGGTGCCCGTGGCGGTGGCCGCGTTTCTCGTCGTGTGGCTCAGCTCCCATGCGATCAATGTCCTCATCGCCTTCTCGCCCTTCGGTCTCGTCGATACCGGGCTGAAGCTCACGAAGCTAGCCATCCTGACGGTGGTGGCAGGCAGCGCGGCGATTCATCCGTGGGTGGGTGCCGCGGTGGCGCTCGTCTTGATCATCATCGGCATGCTGATGGCTGGCTGGTCGCTGCGCCTGATGATTTTCGGCATGCTGATGGGGCGTGATTTGATCCTCGATACGCGGGCGGACAAAACGGAGGTGCAAACCGGCGCGAAAGCCTTCCTGGCTCGTCGCACGGCGGGCGTGCCGGTGCGCACGCGGGGCCTGGTGATACTCGATGAGCTTGGGCGTCCGCGTTTCGAATGGCGGAGCTGGTTCCTCGGCCCAAAGCGCAGCCTGCCGCTGGAGGAAAGCAGTCTCGTGATGTGCAAAGGCATCCTGAATCCCAGCCTCGCGCAGCGTGTGGATGGCAACAGTCGCCCGCGCGGCCTGCTGGTACTGCGCCCACGCTATCGCGGCATCGAGGAGGCGCTCGCTGCCCATCTCGGCTGCCGCGAGGTGATGGATAATGCCCTCGTCCGCGGCTTCCGCGCTGCCAAGCAGTGGTTCGCCGATGTTTTCAACAGCGAGCGGGTGGGGATGACCGGCGGCCGTTCGTAGGCTTGCGCATCCGCCGCATCCGCCTATGAGAGCGGCCCGCATGCACCTGTTCCATTACCAAAACGACCGCCTCCACTGCGAAGACACCGACCTCGGCTCCCTGGCCGCGAAGCACGGCACGCCGCTTTACGTTTACAGCAAGGGCACCATCACGAGCCACTACCAGCGTCTCGATGCGGCGCTCGACCCACTCGACCACCTCGTCTGCTACGCGGTGAAGGCGAACTCGAACCTCGCCATCCTCAGCACCATCGCCAAGCTCGGCGGCGGCTTTGACATCGTCTCCGCAGGTGAACTCTACCGCGTCATCAAAGCGGGCGGCGATCCCTCAAAGTGCACCTTTGCCGGCGTGGGCAAGACCCGCGCCGAGATCGAGTTCGCGCTCGAAAAAGGCATTTACTGCTTCAACGCCGAATCCGAGGCCGAACTGCGCTACATCAATCAGGTGGCCGGTGAACTCGGCAAGAAGGCCCCCGTGGCCGTGCGCGTGAACCCGAACGTGGATGCCAAGACGCACGCGAAGATCACCACCGGCAAGAGCGAGAACAAATTCGGCATCGACTTCGATCAGGTGCTCGATGTGTATGCCCGCACCGCCAAGGAGTGCCCGCACCTCGAAATCCGCGGCGTGCAGATGCACATCGGCTCGCAGCTCACCAGCGTCACGCCCTTTCGCGAGGCCGTGGAAAAGGTCATCCCCATGGTGAAGGAGATTCAGCGCCTCTACGGCATCCAGTTCTTCAGCATCGGCGGCGGCATCGGCATCAATTACAAGCAGAGCCTTGATTCCGGCTCCTCCACCTGGTGGGAATCGAACAGCGAAACGCATCCGCTCACCGTTCAGGCCTATGCCGAGGCCGTGGTG
>JBJONJ010000217.1:0-10695 GCA_046051905.1 Verrucomicrobiota bacterium | reverse complement strand
GCGCAGCTCGACGAATTCATGATCCGTGTGGTCGCCCGCCGGAATCTCCGCCGCCAGCTCCGTGGCCGTGACCTCGATGCCGGGGAGAGCTATGCAGACTCGGCGGTGCGTGAATTGAAGGAGGAGATCGGCATCGAGGTCACGGCCACGGAGCTGGCGGCGGAGATTCCGGCGGGCGACCACACGGATCATGAATTCGTCGAGCTGCGCCTCGCGAAGCATGATGGGCCGATCCGCTGCCTGCCGGAGGAGATCGCCACGGGTGAGTGGTTCATGCCGGAGGACATTGATGCGTGGGTCGAGGCTCGACCGCAGGACTTTGCGAAGGGTTTTGTCACCTGCTGGAAGGCGTGGCGAAGCCTCGGTGGGCATTGAGATTGTCGATGGCAGCTTCGGGAGGATCAATGTCCTGCCGGTGAGATTGCGGGATAGGTGTGGGGCGTCATGATCGACCTCATCGCCATCTCCCTTCAAGCCGTCGGCGTCATCCTCGCCGCGGATTTTGCCGCCGGAATCATTCACTGGGCCGAGGACGCCTACATCCGCGAGGACACGCCGCTGGTGGGCCGCCTGATCGGCAAGCCGAACACGCTGCACCATCATCTGCCGCGGCGCATGACGCGGAACTCGTGGTGGCAGAGCAACTGGGACCTCATGCTGGTCATGGGACTGCTCATCGGCGCGGCGGCGATGCTCGGCAGGCTGACGTGGCATGTGTGGCTCTTTGCCATGGTGGCTGGCAATGCGAACGAGGTTCACAAATGGTCGCATCGCACGCGACGCGAGAACGGCCGGCTGATCTCGTGGTTGCAGGACTGGCGGATTTTGCAGAGCCCGAAGCATCACGCCGTGCATCACACGAACCCGAAGGAGGTTCATTACTGCCCGGTCACCAATGTGCTGAACCCGCTGCTCGATGGCGTGAGGTTCTGGGAAGGTCTCGAATGGGTGCTGGAGCATGCCTTCGGCCTCCGCCGCCAGCCGGACACCTCCGTGCCGGGACAGGGAATGGCACCGGCATGGATCACCGAGCTTCGTCGCGAGGCTTGACGCGGAGGCAGGCTTCGGAGAAAAACGCAGGCCATGAAATTCCCGACCTTCGCCGCCTCCTTGTTTGCCCTCGCTGTTTCTGCCGCTGAACCCGTTCCCACCTTTCAGGGTTCCATTGAGCGACTCGATCCCGCTTTGGATGCCTTGCTCGCCCAGGAGGCGCAAATCGAGGTGCTCGCTTCCGGCTTCAACTGGAGCGAAGGACCGGTCTGGAAGGATGGTGGCATTGTTTTCTCCGATGTGCCCGAAAACACGGTGTTCGGTTGGAAGGAGGGCGACAAGGAGGCGAAGGTCGTTTTGAAGCCCAGCGGCAGCTTGAGTGGCGCAGGAGGGCAGGGGAGCAATGGCCTCGCGGTGGATGCCAAAGGTCAGCTCGTGCTCTGCCAGCATGGTGAGCGTCGCGTGGCACGCCTGGAGAAGGATGGCAGCTTCACGGCGCTGGCGGATCGCTTCGAAGGCAAACGCTTCAACAGCCCGAACGACCTCGTCATCGCGAAGAGCGGCACCATCTACTTCACCGATCCGCCCTACGGCCTCAAGAAAGGCACCGATCAGCCGGAACTCGACTTCCACGGCATCTACTCGGTCGATGCCGCGGGCAAGGTGACGCTGCTCGACAAGTCCATCCGCTTCCCCAATGGCATCGCCCTCAGCCCGGACGAAAAGACGCTCTATGTCGCCGTCTCCGATCCGCAGGACACGCGGATCATTTCGTATGATCTCACGTCATCGAGCCCATCGGCCAAGGTCGTCTTCAATGCGCAGGGCCTCAAATCCCCGCAGCGCAAAGGCGGTTGCGATGGCATGAAGGTCGATGCCCAGGGCAACCTCTGGACCACCGGCCCCGGCGGCGTGCTCATCCTCGACAAAAATGGCAAGCACCTCGGCTCCATCCTCACCGGCCAGGCCACCGCCAACTGCGCCTGGGGCGGTGACGACCGCTCCACGCTCTACATCACCGCCGACATGTTCCTCGTTCGCGTGGCCACGAAGACCCACGGCGTGAAGTGAGAAGGGAGCGCGGGCACCGTTGCTGTCCGCTGTTCCTCGTTCGGGCTAAAGCCTGAACGACTAACCCCGAACGAATAACCGACTCGTCGGCGGGAATGCAATCCCGCCCTCCCATGCTGGAGCCGCCTGAACGCGGGATGACAGAACCCAAGGCGCGAACGACGAACGCAGAGCCGCGGAGGAGGAGTCGGAGGCGGATGACCGAGAACCGAGAATCAACTCGAAACCTGAAACTCGAAACCTCCCGGAGGGAGCTACTGGATGAAGTAGAACTGGCGGGTGTTGAGGACGGCCCAGAGGGCGTCGCCTTTGTTGGTGACGGTGTTTTTGTCGATGATGGCTGACAGCAGCTCGTGCTCCTCGGCGGTGGCTTTGCGGCTGAAGAGAGCGAGGTAGATGGTATCGATGGTCTGCTCCGCCGTTTCCGTCTTGCGGACGGCGCGGGAGATCATCGTGTAGGGGTTCATGAGGTTGGTGAAGGTCTTGCCATTCAACAGCATGAGGGCCTGGCCGACGGTGGCGTCGTCGCTGGCGTTTTCGACGAGCTCGCGGTCGCTCTGGCCGAACTCGCGGAGGAAGTGGCCGTTGGGCGCGGGGCTGCGGATGTCGGCGGAGCGCATCATGGAGGTGTCGCGGAAGTTTTCCCAGGCTTTGAGGGAGGCGAGTTCTTCCTTGGTGTCGGCCTTGAGGTTTTCGGCGTCGCGCTTCAGGCGCGTCTTCTGCTGCTCGGTGAGGCGGGCGCGGAGGCCGCGGTTGTAGATGGCGAGGGCTTCGTCGAGGGAGAGGTCCTTGCCTTCCTTGCCCTTGATGGCAGCGGCGATTTCCTGGGCGAACTCGGCGTCCTTGACCTGTTCGTCGAGTTTTCCTTCGCGGGCGAGCTCGGCGAATTTTTTGAAGCCGGTGCTGTAAACGATCTCCTCGGCGGCCTCGTCGATGGCTTTGCGCTGGCTGCTGACGACCTTCTTGGCGGCGCGGATGGCGTCTTCATCTTTGTTTTTGCTGGCCTCGGCGAGCTGTTCCTGGGCCTTGCGGACATCGGCGGCGAGCTGCTTTTGCTTCATGGCGACGGCGGCGGTGGCCTTGGTGAGTTCTTCCGGGGTGAGCGCATTGAGCGAGCGGTCGAGCCACTCGATGCGGCGGATGGTGGAGTCGCGGTCGATCTGGGACTGCACGCTGGGGGTGTCGGCATTGGGTTTGTAAAGCGTGACCATGCTGTCCCAGATCTGCTCGGCGCTCATGCGGCGGAGGAGGGGGCCAGGGAAGTGGTAGAGCTCGCCGAGCTCGATATCCTTGGTGTAGGCGCTGCGCTGGTAGGCGGCGCTGTTGAAGACGACGCGCAGGAAGGCTTTCATATCGTAGTTCAGGTCCTTCATGGTCTGCTCAAGGAAGGACATGAGGGCGGGATTGCTCGGCACGGTGGAGTCCGTGATCTCATCGACGGGCTCGATGAGGCCCATGCCCATGGCTTTTTTCCAAAGGCGGTTGGCGATGACGAGGGTGAAGCGGGGATTGTCCCGGGAGGTCATCCAGCCGGCGTAGGAATCGACGGGCTTTTCGTTGTCTTTGACGATCTTGCCGTCCTTGGAGAAGGCGGCGGGGATGAAGGGGGCGACGACGGACTTGGGCTTGGCGTCGGAGTATTGATAATCGTGGGGGAGGGGGAGCGCTTTTTTGTCCGAGTGGTCGAGGACGGTGTTGTAGCGCAGCGGGCGGAGGATCTCGCTCATGGCCTTGCTCATGTCCTTGCGCTCGATCTCTTTGGGAATGAGGGCGGTGAGTTCGGCCGAAGGTTTGGTCTTCTTGCCCTTGGCTTTCGCGCCTTTGTCACCATAACCGCCGCCGAAGACGCCGGCGAGCAGGGGATTGCTGAGGCCGTTCGTGCCGGTCATGCCGTAGGTGTGGGCGGCCATCTGGTAGTAGTCCATCTGCGTCCACTTATCGAAGGGGTGGTTGTGGCACTGGGCGCAGACCATGCTGGTGCCGAGGAAGACCTGCGTGGTGACGGCCATGTTATCGAGCGGCATGTTGTAATCCCGCAGGTAGAAGCCGACCGCTCCATTCTCATAGGTCTTGCCATCGGCGGTGACCATCTCACGCACCATCTGGTCGTAGGGCATGTTTTTGTCGAGGGCCTGGCGCAGCCAGGTGGCGTAGGCGGCACCAGCAGGCTGGCTGTTGCCCACGGCGAGCTGCGAGCGGAGGCGGAGGATGTCCGACCAGTAGTTGAAGTAGTTTTGCGTGTAGCCATCGGAGGCCAGCAGCTCGTCGATGAGCTTGGCGCGCTTGTCCGCGGCTTGGTCGGCAAGGAATTCGGTGGTCTCTTTAATGGTGGGAATGCGGCCGACGATGTCGAGATAGACCCGGCGCACGAAAACCTCGTCGCTGGCCTGGGCGTTGGGCTGGATCTTTTCCTTGGCGAGCTTGGCGAGGATCAGTTCGTCAATTTTCGCCGCAGTGGCCTTCAGGTCTGGCGCGGCACTGGCGAGGCCGGAGACGGCAAAGACAGCCGCGAGGCTGAAAAGGGAGATTTTCATGGGGTAAACGGAGGTTTGGGGGTGTTGGCGGCGCGAAAACGATGCCGGCTTGGGCCTCTTTCACGATCTCCATGGCGATTTGTGTCCTATGGCATTGAGCGGGAGGAAAAAACTTTGACAAAAGGGGCAGTCTCCCGTCAAAATCGACGCCTCTTTATGAATAAAGCTCTCCTAGCCGTTCTACCCTTGTTTCTCGTGTCTTGCAAAAGCGTGCAAGATCGCAATCCTAATGATCCGCGTCCGAGTTCGGAATTGACGGATTACACGGCGCCCCAAACGAACAAGGGTCTTGCTTATGGCAGCAAGTTCGTGGGACAGGCGGCTACCTCGAGTATCGACGTCACCGAAGACACGCTGGATGGCTCTGGCAAGATTGTGGACCGTCAGGCACGTGACTACACGGGTATCGGCACGAACGCGGTGCGCCGTGGAGACACCATCGTCTATCGCGAGGCGAACCGTTATTCCGACTACACCATGGACACAGTGGACGACGGCGCGGAGATCACAGGCGGAGTGGCCAGCAAATACCCCAATTGGATCGCTCGCCTGTTCCGCCGTGGCACCTCGTCAGGCAGCCGCGTGGTTCGCGGGGTGTCCGAAGGAACAACTTCGGTGGTTGACGCAGGCATGTTCGGCACAGCTGATTTGATCAGGCCGCCGGAGCCCAAAAATTACATGGTGGGCAGCCTTCAGGACCAGTATCCCAGCAAGCATGCCGTCCCGGGTTCCGGATGGAAAGGCCGTCCGCCAGAATTGCCAGCGGACAATTCCAGCATGGCTTCGGGGGGCCGTGCTACCGCCACCAAATAATTCGTTCATTTCCCTTCTCGACGGGAGCGGTCCAGCGGCCGCTCCCGTTTTTTTGGTATGAGCACCGATTTGAAGGTCATTTTTCTCGATGCGGCGGGCACGCTGATCACCCCGGTGGAAAGCGTGGGTACCTCGTATGCCCGGATCGCAGCAGAGCTAGGGGTGGAGTGCTCCCCCGACCAGCTCAACACAGCCTTCCGAAACGCGTGGCGCGGCACGCCCTCGCCGCTCCATCCCAAAGGCTGCCCGCCGATGGATGATGACCGCTCCTGGTGGCGGCAGGTGGCAGCGGGGACCTTTGCGCAGGCCCTTGGCAGCCCACTGGCCGATGCGGTGATGGATCCGCTCTTCGACCGGTTGTATGCGCACTATGCGCAGGCCTCCGCCTGGCGGCTCTACGACGAGGTGAAACCGGCGCTCGAAGCGCTGGCGGGGCGTTTCCGGCTGATCGTGCTGTCGAACTTTGACCGGCGGCTGATTTCAATTTTCGACGGGCATGGCCTGATGCCGTTGGTTGAGAAAATCATCCTCTCCAGCGAGGTGGGCGCGTCGAAGCCGCACCCGCGCATGTTTCAAGCCGCCGTGCAGGCCGCTGGCGTGGCTGCGGGTGAATGCCTGCACGTTGGCGACGACCCGAAGTGCGACGTCGAAGGCGCGGAACTGGCGGGACTACGTTTTTTTGCCGTTCAACGTCCCGGAAACGGGCTCGACGCGCTCGTCCGGCTTCTCGATTTGGGCTGATCTTCCGGCTTGCGCACCGGGGAATCGCGTGTACATACGCGGCCCCTTCACCGGAATGCGCAGGTAGCTCAGCGGTAGAGCAGTTGGCTTTTAACCAATTGGTCGAGGGTTCGATCCCCTCCCTGCGTACTGACTTGGAAAGACACGAGCGAGACAGGCATGACTTCCAATGTCAAAGTCCTTCTGCCATGGACGGGCTTGCCAGCATGACGGCAACGGGTATTCTTCGCCATCATGTCCACCCTGACTCTCGATCAAACGACCGCCTTCGACAGCCTGATTTCGGCTGGCGATGTCGTGCAGGTGATGAAGGGCGGTAAGAAGCTGGGTGTATTCCTTCCCGTGATGCCCAAGCCCCAAGGCGTGCCCCTGCCGGATTTCCGCGCCCGCCTGCGCCAGACTTGGGGCAGCCGCGTGTTCAGCGACGCGGAGGTGAAGGAGATGCGCGTCGCGGAGATTGAACACCTTCACGGCTGATGCACTGCGCGGACACGTCCTTTCTGTGCGCTCTCTACCGGCAGCAGGCGAATTCGGAGCGGGCCATTGCCATGCTGGAGGAAATCGGTGCTCGCATCGTGGTGTCATGCCTGCTGGCCTACGAGTTCCGGCAGGCGGTGCGCTTTCAGGTGTATTTGCGTTCGCATGATCCCAAGAAAGGCTACTCGGAAACGGAGGGGCTGATGATGCTGGCACAGTTTGAGAACGATCTGGAATCCGGCGTGGTCATTGAGTGCGGTGAGAACTGGATGAACGTGGCCACCGAGGTGGAACGGCTCAGCGAAAAGCACACGATGAAGCGCGGTTCACGCTCGTTTGACCTCCTGCACATCGCCACCGCGATCCACCGGCAGGCCACGGTGTTCCTGAGCTTTGACGCGCTGCAACGCGAGCTGGCAGAGGAGGAGGGATTGAACGTGCTTCCGAAGCCTTGATGGGGGCCCAGCCGGCGGCCTGTGGGCGCGTTTTCGGGATGGGGCTTGCCGTCTATCAGCGGGCCTTCACCGCCTTCGCGATGATCGTGCGCCCGACCAGCATCTCGTAGCTGTTCATGGCGCTGACGAGCGGCTCATTGGCCTCATCGAGCGTCTTATAGCGGACGCGTTCACGACGCATGGCGAGGAAGCCGAAGAATTTGATGAGCGGGTAGAGCAGGAAAAGCTTGGGCAGCGAGGAACGCTGCACGCGGTCGATGTGCGGGCTGGCGGCGGGGAAGCCGGCATCGAGCAAGGCATGCGCCACATAGAACCACGAGACGGGATTGATGTGGCCGCCGGTCGAGTAGAGGGCGCTGTGCTTCACGGGCAACGGGCCGAAGAGGTTCCAGAATCCGAACCACAGGAAACGCAGGCGCGAATTGAGGTTCAGGATGTTCGGTGTGCTCAGGATGCAGACGCCACCGGGCTTGAGCACCCGGTGGATCTCACGCACCACCATGCGGAAGTCCTCGAGGTGCTCGATGACCTCCGTGGCCGTCACGACATCAAACGTGGCATCAGGGTAGGGCAGGGGCTGGTGGTTCAGGTTGGCAATGTCCACCTTCTGGCCGGGGATCTGCATGAGCGTGTCCGTGTAGTCACAGGCGCTGGCTTCAACGGCGAGTTTCGATTTCACCTTGGCAATCAGCGAGCCACGGCCCGCGCCGATGTCCAGATACTTCCTCCACGATCCGTGGGAGGGTTCGGCGAGAAGGAGTTCGATGACTTTTTGGTGGATGCCGTCAATGCTCATGCAGGCGGCGTGCTTATCGAAGGCCCGCCACCGGGGCAACCCTTTTTCGCTTCATGGAAGAGCGTGTGGCGGAATTCCCGGCTTGATGCGGCTCCCAAGGCGGGCTTTAGCATCTCACCCGCCCCCCCCAACCCTCGTGGAAGACCTCTTCGGCCATCGCATCTCGTATCTACGCGTCTCCGTCACGGATCGCTGCAACGAGCGCTGCCGTTACTGCATGCCGGAGGAGGAGCAGGCCTGGTTTGCGAAGGACGAGACGCTGACTTACGAGGAAATGGTTCGTGTGGTGCGTGTCGGCACCACGCTGGGTATCAAGCGCATACGCGTGACTGGTGGCGAGCCGCTGACGCGTCCGGGCATCGCGGAATTTTGCGGTGAGCTCACGAAGATACCGGGCATCGCAGGTGTCGGCATCTCCACCAATGGCACCCTGCTGGCCAAAATGGATCATGGCCTCACGCTGGCGGAAAAACTCGCTCGCGCCGGTGTCCGCACCGCGAATGTCTCGCTCGATTCGCTCGACCGGGAAGCTTACCAGCGCACCACCAGCCGTGATTTGCTCCCGCGTGTGCTGGAAGGCATCGACGCGGCCATCGACGCGGGTTTTGAATCCATCCGGCTGAACTGCGTGCTCATGAAAAACCAGACCGAGCGTGAGCTGCCCGCCCTCGTCGAGTATGCGGCGAAAAAGAACGCGCTGCTGCGCTTCATCGAGCTGATGCCCGTGAGCACGCAGGAGGTGCTCAGCGAGGACAATTTCCTGCCGGTGGCCATCGCAAAGCGACTCGTGGAGCAAATCACCGGCCCGCTCATTGAGGAACCCGATTTCAAAACGAACGGCCCTGCCGTGTATCATCGCGTGCCCGCCACCGGCCAGCGCATCGGCTTCATCGGTGCGATGACGAATCTCCATTTCTGCGAGAGCTGCAACAAGCTCCGACTCACCTCCGATGGCAAGCTGCGCCCCTGCCTCGGCAGCTACCTTGAATTCGATCTCCGGTCTGTTTTGCGTGCCGGATGCAGCGATGCGGAACTGGCTGATTTCTTCCGAAGCGTCGTTGCCCGTAAACCGAAGGAGCACGACTTCCGCCACAACTACCAGCCGAATAGGCGCATGATCGCCATCGGAGGTTAATCGCCATGCCACGCAAGCTCACCCATCTCGACAGCCAGGGCCAGGCCTCCATGGTCGATGTCTCCGCCAAGCCCGCCGTGCGCCGTGAGGCCGTGGCGACGGGTCAAATCGTGCTGCAACCTGCCACGATCCGTCTCATCCGAGAAAACGGCCTCAAGAAGGGGGATGTGCTCTGCGTCGCCCGCATCGCCGGCATTCAAGCGGCGAAGCAGACACAGCTCCTCATCCCGCTCTGCCATCAAATCCCTCTGGCCAAGGTGCAGGTGGATTTTGACGTGCAGGCCAAAGCCATTCGCATCACCGCCACCGCCATCACCACCGCGCCCACCGGTGTCGAGATGGAAGCTCTCACCGCCGTCAGCATTGCCGCCCTCACCATCTACGACATGTGCAAGGCCGTGGACAAGACGATGCGTGTCGAGGGCATCAAGTTGCTGCGCAAAACGAAGGGCGAGTGAGTCATTTCAATCCTCCTCTTCCTCCTACTCTTACTCTTCCTCCCCCGTCGAGCGTCTCTTGGCAACTCTTCCGAGAGGAGGAGTAAGAGTAGGAGTAGGAGGAAGAGTTTAAAAAACCTCACGCTCGTAGCAGCGACTCCAGCGCCAGCACATTCATGACCGCCTTTGGCACCAACGAGGCTGTCTCAAGGTATTCTGGCAGCTTGGAGCCATCCGCGCTGCGTTCGGAGCAATGCGCATTCGCTCCCCATGGCCCCAAACCATCCAGCGTGGGGCCGAGTTGCCACAGGTGATTCGCATCGCTCAGGCCACCGCGAGGCACCGAGATGGCGCTGAGGCCGATTTCAGCTGCGGCAGCTTGCCAGTGCTTGAACAACGTCGCCACCTCCTCGCCGCCCGGCCAGGGTGAGGTATGCCCGGTGCGTTCCGCGGTGAGGGTGGCTCCATTTGCCGCTTGCCCGCTCAGGCTGGCAAAAAACGCATCCGCTGCCGCCAGCGCCGCTGGAGTTACCGCACGGCATTCCCATTCGGCCATCGCTTCATGCGGCACGCGGTTCACCACCGTGCCACCAGCGATGTGGCCGATGTTCACCGTACGTTCTTCGGCGGCATTCGTCCATGCGGCGATGGAGGGCAGCACCAAAGCCAGCGCATCAATCGCATTGATGCCCGCCCCATGCTGCGAGCCCGCATGCGACGCCCTGCCTTCCACCCTTAGCTTCCAGGTGCTGCGACCTTTGCGCGAGCTGACGAGGTGCCAGCCACGCTCATCCACCGGGCCGCCCTCAAAGACCAAAACAGCCTTCGCCTTTCCACCGCAGCGTTTCGCCGTCTGCTCGGCAAAATCCGCGCCGGTGATCTCCTCCGCCGCGTTCGAGGCGATGAGCCAGTGCGTGCGTTCAAACACCTCCGGTCTCTTTTCCTTCAGCAGGCGCATGATCATCCAAATGAGAAGCGTGCCGCCTTTGTTGTCGATCACGCCGGGGCCGTAGATGCGACCTTCCGCAGGTCGCTCATCCCAGCGGAAATCGTTTTTCGTCTCCTCCTCGGCCGGAAACACCGTGTCCGAATGTGTGACGAGCACGACAGGATCGCCACCCGAGCCGCGACGTCGCAGAAAGACATGGTTGCCCGTTCCTTCGGTGGCACACGGCGAGAATTCCGCCTCGAAACCCAGCTCCGCAAACATCTCCGCCGTCTTTTCGGCCACGAGATTCACCCCTGC
>JBJONJ010000216.1:0-3690 GCA_046051905.1 Verrucomicrobiota bacterium | reverse complement strand
GCTGATCACGCGAAGCATCGGGAAGGGTGAAAGGGCTGCCGTTGAAGGCGATGGAGCCTGGCGTCTTCGGATTCGCACGTTCGGCTTCCTTCTCGGTGTTGTTGTAGTAAGCGAGCAGGCTGTAGAAGTCCTTTTGCGTGATGGGATCGTATTTGTGGTTGTGGCACTGGGCGCATTCGAGCGTGGTGCCGAGCCACACGGCACCGGTGGTGTTCACGCGGTCGATCACCTGATTGATGCGGCTCTCCTCGGGCTCGGTGCCCGCTTCCACATTCGTCGGCGTGCAGCGGTGAAAACCGGTGGCGATGATCTGCGAGGGCTTGGCATTCGGCAGTAAGTCCCCGGCGATTTGTTCCAGGGTGAACTGATCGAAAGGCATGTTCGCATTCAGCGCATCGACGACCCAGTCGCGGTAGGCCCAGATGTCTCGAAGGTCATCCCGCTGAAAGCCATGCGAGTCCGCATAGCGGGCGAGATCGAGCCAAGGGCGTGCCCAACGCACGCCGAACTGCTTTGAAGCGAGGAGCTTATCGACGAGCGCCTCGTAGTTCTTTTCGGTCAATTCCGACGGCGAAGGCGGCAGGCCTGTCAGATCGAGCGAGAGCCTACGAATGAGCGTTTCCGGTGCAGC
Source organism: Verrucomicrobiota bacterium (assembly GCA_046051905.1). Lineage (GTDB taxonomy): Bacteria > Verrucomicrobiota > Verrucomicrobiia > Verrucomicrobiales > Verrucomicrobiaceae > Prosthecobacter. The sequence goes on along the minus strand of JBJONJ010000216.1, from coordinate 3,059 downwards.
GGGAGGCGCGGGCTGGAGGCCATTCGCGGCGAGTTTTTCTCGAATGAAGGCATCGACGGGGTTCTTCGCACCCGCAGGCACTTTCGGACGCACGGGCGGGATGTAACTCCAGTGCGTGAGGTTCTCGATCTTCTCCGGCCACTTCGCGCCGTCGTCGATCCAGGCTTTCAGCGCGGCGATCTGCTCTGGCTTGAGCGGTTCGCCACGCTTGGGCATGGCTTCTTTGTCCTCACGCGGGAGCTGCACGCGGCGGAGGAGTTCCTGGCCGATCTCCGCGCGCTTGGGTGTGGCGGTATCGAGGCGGAGGTCGCTTTTTTGCACTTCCGCACCGTGGCATTCAAAGCAGGCGCGTTGCAGCACGGGATAGACCTCCTTCGAAAAATCGACGGCGGAGGCAGGCAGGACCAAAAAGGGCAGCAGGACGAATCGCATGTGCGCGGTAGAACGAACCGCAACGCGTGAGGCTATCGGCCCTTTCGCTCGCGCTGCCTCGCTCGATACTCCGCCGGGCCGCAGCCGACTTGCCGGGCGAACATGCGGCTCATGTAATGACGATTGGGGAAGCCGGTCTCGATGGCGATTTGATCGATGGTTTTGTCCGTGAGGGCCAAAGCCTCACCCGCGAGGCGGAGTCGGGCGGCGAGGACGTAGGCGGCGGGTGTCTGGCCGGTGTGCTCGCGGAAACTGCGGATGAAGCGCTCGATGCTCATGCCAGCTCGCTCGGCGAGGAAGTGGTTCGTGAGCTTCGTGTGCGGTGAACGGGCGATGAGGGCGAGGACCTCGGAAAGGCGCTCGGGGAGGCTTTGCGCAGGTGCGTCGAGCTTCGCGAAAACAACATGCAGCAGGGCGGAAGCGAGATGAAGCAGGCGGTGGCCATCGTTGGAGCTTTGATGCGTTTCGATGAGCTGTGAAAGGAGGCCGCGCATGGTGTCACCGACCGGAAAAGGCATCGGCTCGGCAGGAAAGGACACACCGGGGCGGTTGGTGGTGAAGTGCAGCCAGTAGTGGCAGGCCCGCACGGGGCCCACGCAGTCGAAAACGGTGTCTGCAGGGATTAGGACGGCATTTTTTGGCTCCAGAGGGATTTGGCGGCCCCGAAAGACGAGATGGCAGCCGGGCTTGGGATTGTAGTAGAAACGCCAGAAGGGCGAATCGACGCCCTGGTGGTTCCAATTCTCCAGCGCGGGCTGGTAGCCGCTTTCATGGATCAAAAACGGCGTCCAGCCCGCCGTGGCGACGCGGGCGAGGTCCACGCCCCACGGGGTGGTGTAATTGAGGTATTTACGCTTGGCGGCCATGATCGGACACAACTACGGCAGAAAATGGCATGCCCGTCCAGCGTATAGTTCCAGTGATGCGACTCCTGTTTCTTTTCCTCACGACCTCTGCGCTCGCCTTGCCGCCGGATCATGCCCAGCGCATGGCTCGTGGCCTCAAGCTCTTCGACAGCGAGGTGGCGGCTCTTTTGAAGCAAAACTGCCTCAAATGCCACGGCGGCGAAAAAGTGAAGAGCGACTTCGACATGGCGACGCGCGATGATTTGTTGCGCGGTGGCTCGCACGGCAGCGTGGTGGTGCCGTTTGATGCAAAGGGCAGTTTGCTGATGGCACTGATCCGCCACGAAAAAGAACCGAACATGCCAGACAGCAGCCCCAAGCTGCCTGACGATAGTATCTCGAAGATCGCGGCCTGGATTGATGATGGGGCTCCCTATTCCGCGCCGCTGATCGCGGGCAAGAAGCCGAAGAAAGACAGCAGCGTGGTCAGGGAGGAAGACCGGCAGTGGTGGGCCTTTCAGCCGCTGAAGAAGGTGCAGGCGAAGAGCATCGACGAGTTGCTTTTGAAGAACGCGAAGGGGATGAGCTTTGCGCCACCAGCGGAGAAGGAGGTGCTGGTGAGGAGGCTGCATCTCGATCTCACCGGACTCCCTCCAGATCCGTCTGATCCGACCGATCTGTCCGATCTGACGGATCGTTTGCTGGCTTCGCCAGCTTATGGTGAGCGTTGGGCACGCCACTGGCTCGACGTGGCGCGGTATGCGGAGAGCACGGGCTTTGAGCAGGACTATGACCGGCCCTTTGCGTTTCATTACCGGGACTTTGTGATCAAGGCACTGAACTCGGACATGCCGTATGACCAGTTCGTAAAGTGGCAGCTCGCAGGCGACGAATACGAGCCGCAGAACCCGCTCGCGCTTGCGGCAACGGGCTTTCTCGGCGCGGGGGTGTTTCCTTCGCAAATCACCGCGAACGAGGTCGAAAGTTCACGCTACGATGTGATGGACGACATGCTAGGCACGACGTCGAGCGCGATGCTCGGCCTCACGCTGAGCTGCGCCCGCTGTCACGACCACAAATTCGACCCGCTGCCAACCCGCGACTACTACGCGATGCTCAGCACCTTCACGACGACCACGCGCATGAACGTGGACGTGCATCCCGATGGCAAAGTGACCTCCGCGGTGACGACGATGAACGCCAAAAAGAACACGCCGGAGGTCAAAGGCGCGACGCGCATGATGATCTGCGCCGAGGGCTATGATCCCATCGTCATGCACACGCAGGGCGGGCCGTTTTTTGACAAAACGCATGTGCTGAAGCGCGGCAACCCGCTCATGAAGGATGGCGAGGCCACGCAGGCCTTCCTGCAAGTGCTGAGCAAGCCCGGTGATGCGAAACGCTGGCAATGGCAGCCGCCGAAGGACGCGAAATACAGTGGTCGCCGTCGCTCGCTCTCGAACTGGATCACGGATGTGGATCAGGGCGCGGGAGCGTTGCTGGCACGCGTGATCGTGAACCGCCTGTGGCAGCATCATTTCGGCACCGGTCTCGTTCCGTCGCCGAATGACTTTGGCAAGACCGGCACAGCCTGCACGCAGCCGGAGTTGCTCGACTGGCTGGCGTCGAAGCTCATCGAGGGCGGCTGGAAGCTGAAGCCGATCCACAAGATGATCCTCAGCAGTCGTGCCTGGCAGCAAAGCAGTGCCCGCGACGCGAAGAAGGAGGCCACTGATCCGGCGAATGGCCTCTTCATGCGCTTCGTGCCGCAGCGACTCGAAG
>JBJONJ010000215.1:0-20267 GCA_046051905.1 Verrucomicrobiota bacterium | reverse complement strand
TTCGCGCTCAAAATGGCAGGCGCGGAAACATAAGCGGCAGTGTGCTTGAGAAAGGAGCGGCGGTTCATGAGGCTGGGTGAACGTGATCACACGGAGTCCTCTCTCACGCGACAGCGTCCTGGAGTGCTCCAGGCCTCTGGAGCTTTCGAGCGTCGCTCGGTCCACGAAAGCGCCGGAGGCCCGGCGCACTCCAAAACGCTGCCGCGCTTGCCAAGCTCCTCCTTTTTTGACAAACTTTCCCGCATGCCCAAGATCATCGACTGGCCTCACGCGCCCCCACATCGACTCACCGAGCGCGGCACCTACTTCGTGACAGCCTCTACCTATCTAAAGGCCCATCACTTTCGCAGTCCGCAGCGGCTCGAAGTGGTCCAACGAGGCTTGTTGACCGTCGCCAAAGAATACGACTGGGATTTAGAAGTGTGGGCGGTCTTTTCGAACCACTACCACTTCGTCGCCAAATCACCGGACGATCCCGCCAACCTTCAAACCATGCTCAAGGAGCTTCACGTGAAGCTCAGCGGCTGGGTGAACCGCGTCGACAAGACGCCACGCAGAAACGTGTGGCATAACTTCCGCGAAACCCAACGCACTCACTCGACCTCTTACTTCGCCCGGTTGAACTACACGCATGGAAATGCGGTTCATCATGGCTTGGTGGCAATCGCAAAAGATTACCCCTGGTGCTCAGCCGCATGGTTCGAAGAAACCACCAGCCCCGCCATGGTGAAGTCCATCCGCCGCTTCAAAACCGACAAGGTCAAAGTCGAAGACGCCTTCGACATCGATCCCGACTGGTGATCCAGAACATCGCGCCAGCGTCCTGGAGTGCTCCAGGCCTCTGGAGCTTTTCGAACGTCGCCCAGCCCACGAAAGCGCCGGAGGCCCGGCGCACTCCAAAACGCTTCGCGATGATTCAAAAGCCAATATCTCACGGCACCGGCTTCGGCTCGATGTCCGTCGGGTTGATCCAGCCGGCCTTCACGGGCTCGCCGCGCATGAATTTCTCGTAGAAGCCCAGGTTGCCCTTCGAAGCGTGCTCATACTGGTCGAAGAGGTCGCCCTTGCCTTCCATGCGAGGATCGCCTTGGGCTTTGAGCTCGGCGTGAAGTTGATCCTTCAAGGCAGCCGCACGCGGATCAGCGGGCCGGTTCTTCACGAAATCGGGATCGCTCTTCAAATCGTAAAACTCCAATCCCGGCCGCAGGCCAAAGCAAAGCTGCCAGAAGGGATCGTTGGGGTTCTTGCGATGCGCATCCAGGATGAACGTCTTCGTCGCGCCGGCATCGCAGTCCATGTAACCGGTCTCTGGATTGCCACCGGGCCAGCGACTCGGCTCGAAGTTCTCGATGAGCACGCTGTCCTTGGTCACCAGAGCCCGAATCGGATAGCCCCAGTCATTCGGACGGCCCACATCCGTGCGCTCGCGGCCGAGGAGCACATGGTCACGCGTGTGCTTCGGCGCATTGGCGAAGAGATCCATCAGGCTGCGGCCAGGGCTCTCTGCCATGCCGGTCTCGCTCCAGGGGATTCCAGCCACCTCGATCAAGGTCGGCGCGAGGTCGATGAAGCTCACAAAATCCTCCATCACACGACCCGGCGCGGTGATGCCCTTCTTCCACATCACGGCCAGCGGCACATGATTCGCCTGCACATTGGAGTTCCCCTTGCTGCGCGGGAACGGCATGCCGTGATCGGCGGTGACGACGACGAGTGTGTTCTCCAGCAGGCCGCGTTTCTCCAGCTCCGCCAGCATGCGCCCGAGGTGCGTGTCGAAATGCTCCACTTCGAAGGCGTAGTCGAGCATGTCGTGGCGGATCACCTCGTTGTCCGGCCAGTAGGCGGGCACATGGTCGATGTCGGTGAGCTTCTTGCCGCCCTTTTTGACGCCGCTGCCGAATTCATAACCGCGATGCGGCTCGATGGCCCCAAACCAGAAGCACCACGGCTTTTCCGCCGGCGCGGCATTGAGGAAATCGGTGAAGTTCGCCGCGTAATCGCAGTTGCTGATCTCCTCGGTGGCGGGCTTTTGCTTCTTTTTATTCCAGGCCTTGCCCGTCATCTCACGCGGCTTGCCGTTGGCATCCTTCGCCGAGCCAGGCCCCCAGCCTTTGGTCGTGTGACCGACGTTCCAGCCCTTCTCCGCCAGCGCCTCGCCCCAGCCTTTGAACTCCGGTGGGAAGTAGCAGATGTGGTTCGCCGCCTCCTTGAGCTGCCACGAATTCCGCCCGGTGAGGATGCACGCACGCGAGGGAGCGCACTTCGCATTCGGCGTGTAGGCATTTCGGAAGAGCAGCCCTTCCTTCGCCACGCGGTCAAAGCTCGGCGTCTTCACCCACGGCGTGCCATAGGCGCTCGCATGCGGACCCCAGTCGTCCGCGATGGCGAAAAGGATGTTCGGAGCCGCCGCGTGAAGCGAGGAGCAGAGGGTAAGCAGCGCGATCAGGTGTTTCATGAGCTTCATTTCTTCGTCAAAGCAGCTTCGATGCTCGCCGCCACCGCGGTGGCGAGCACTTCGTAGCCTTCGGAGGCGAAATGAACGTCATTCGGGCGGCCATGTTTCTCCATGATGGGCTTCGCCGTGGCATAAAGATCATCCACGGCCACATCACTCGAGTGCATGAGCTGCAGGGCCAGCTTGTTGCGCTCCTCGACGCTGTCGAACTTCCCCGTTGGCGAGAGCACGCCGCCCATCGGCACCGGCGTCGTGGTAGCAAAAACCAGCTTCGTGCCCGTGGATTTCATCTGCGTGATCAACTTGCGCAGATTGTCGATGTATTGCTCAGGTGTGGCGACCTTCGTCGTCTCGGAGGTCTACTTCGCGTCATGAAGGCCGAAGTGGAAGTGGATCACGTCCCATTTCCCGTCGCCGAGCCACGCCGTCATCTTCTCGAGGCCCACCTCCGTCGCGCCGCCGTTTTGCGGGATGCGATGCACATCCGTTTTGCCCCTTAGCTTCTCGCGCACCGGTCTTGTGTGGCCGATGGAGATCGAATCGCCGATCAAAAGCACACGTGGCAGCTTCGGATCATCCTTCCCCGGCCTCGTCGCATCGTTTCCCTTAGAATCCAAGTCCGCCGCGCTCTCGCCCTCGTTGGCTTGATCGATTCCCAGGCCCTTCAATCCGGCCTTCTTCGCCAAAAGCGGCTCTAAGCTCAGCATGGCTTTGTTCAACGCCGCCTCCTGCGTCACCAGCGTGTTCCCGACGCCCCAGAGCATCAGGAACAGGCCGAAACCGATGATGAAGGCCCAACTGCCGCCCAGCTACGCGATGCGGTCGGACAACCGCTCGCCAAACGATCGCTCGTCATCCTACTCCGCGGGGCTTGCCGAGAGCATCTCATGCTCGCGGTGACTTTCAATCACTTCCCGCCGAGGTGCCTGATCTTGCCGATTTCCTTGGTGAGCGCTTCCTCGACATAGGCGGCCTTGATGCCAGAAGGCAGGTCGCGTGCAATGAAGTCCTCATCACGGAGCTGCGGTTGCTTTTTGCGGATGAACGGCAGCAGCGAGGGCCGCACCACGCTGCATGGCACGACCTGTTTTTCGCGCAAGGAGCGGCTGCTGATGGCGCAGATGACGGGTCATTTCAATCGTTGGCGCTCGCTGGAACAACCGCTTCGATGCAGACGCCATGCGGCTCGACGCGGCCCACGTTCAGCTCGCCGCCGCATTGGCGGGCACGGGCACGCATGCCGACCATGCCGAGACTCGAGTGACGCGCCTCCTCTTCCGGAGGCATGCCTTTGCCATCGTCGCTGATGCTCAGGCGGATTTGCTGCTGCGTGCGCAGCAGCTTGATCGTCACCGTGGATGCCTCCGCGTGCCGGGCGATGTTCGTCAACGCCTCCTGCGCGATGCGGAAGAGATGCGTTTCGGTTTCATCGGCAAAGCGGCCCTCGCAGGCGGTTTCGACGGTCACGTTCAAGCGGGTGCGCTGGGTGAATTTTTCCACCAGCCAGCGAAGGCCCGCTTCGAGGCCAAAGTCATCGAGAATGACCGGGCGGAGCAGTTGAGAGAGCTCGCGCACGTTGGCGATGGATTCATCGACAAGGCCGAGGCAGTCGCTTCGCAGCGAATCGAGGTCGTGCGTGCTGCCACGTGTCAGATTCGCCCGCACCGCGGCGAGTGATTGGCCGAGCTCATCATGGAGTTCATGGGAGAAACGCCGCGCGGCCTCCTCCTGCGTCTGCAGCATGTGCCAGGAGACGCGGTTCAGCTCATCCGACTGCCAGCGGATGCGGCGGAGGCTTTTGCGAGTGAAGCCGACGGTCAGCAGCGCACAAATGGCCGCGAGGATGAAACTGGAGCCGAGGAGTAGCGCGGCGTCATCGCCGAGTTCCTGCGATTGCTGCTCGATCTGGCGTTCCGCTGCCGCGAGGCGATCGGAGCTGCTCTTGATGAGATCATTCACCAAGGCGACGACGTGATCGTGCAGATGAAAGAGCAGCTCCAGCTTGTCGCGCGGCACCTGAGCCTGAGTGGCCAAAACCTTGCGAGCCTCGGCTGTGAAGGTGTTCACGCTCGATTCGAGGTCCTCCCACACTTTTTCACCAGCTAGGACGCGTGCTTCATCAGCGAGGCGGGAGAGCTGAAGATCGCTCTGCTCCAGATTGCGCAGCAGCTTGTCGTTGTCAGGGCTCACCGGATGAAATTCCGCCACCTGATGCAGCACCTCGGTCATCGCATTTTCCTCCATCTGCACGTCATGCACGAGGCGGGCGATGAGGAGCTGGTCACGCGCCAGTGCCGCCACACTGCTGCGGATGCGCTGGCTCTGCCGCACGGCGATGAGACCCGCCGCACCGAGCAGCGTCATCACGAGCAGGAAACCAAGCGCCAGCACACGCAGCACATTGCTCTCGGTGATGCGGAGGAAAGAGAAGCGCATGGCGAAAGGTTAGTCGATGAGGCCGTTGCGAATGGCAAAGCGCACCAGCTCGCCGATGGAGTGCAAATTCAGCTTCTCCATGATGCGACCGCGATGCGCCTCGACGGTGTACACGCTTAAATTCAGCGCCGTGGCGATCTCCTTGTTCGTTTTGCTCTCCGCAATCATTTGCAGCACCTCACGCTCACGCGGCGAAAGCAGGTCGATGGGATTGGTGACGTGTTTTCGGTAGTCATCGAGCACCGCATCGCTCACCTCCGGGCTCAACCAGCCCTTGCCCACGGCCACCGCACGCACCGCGGCGAGGAAGTCCGCCTCGTTGCAATCTTTGAGCAGATAACCCTTCGCACCGGCACGCAGCATCTCGCGCACATAGACGGAGTCTTTCTGCATGCTGAGCGCCAAGATGCGTGTCTTGGGCAGCATCTTGGTAATCTGCCGTGCAGCCTCGATGCCATTGAGTTCCGGCATCGTCACATCCATCACCACGACATCCGGCGTGAGTTTTTCCGCCATCTCGACCGCCTCGCGGCCGTTCGACGCCTCGCCGACCACCTCCATGTCCCACTGCGCGGCGAGCAGCGCTCGAAAACCGCTGCGCACGACGCTGTGATCGTCAGCGAGGAGAATGCGGGTTTGTTTGGAGACCATGGGTTGAGAACGTAGGCGGCACCGTTCAAAGCGCAAAAAAGCAGGGGAAATTTCCACGCGATGCCTCACCATACCGCCATGACTCAGGATGAACTTAGCCGCCTCCTCCAGCACGCGGCCTCCGCCACCGCGGCGGAGGTGCCGGCTGCCTTGGAAGGCTCGATCATGCAGCGTGTGCGCACGGATACGGGCCGCGCCCGGCGCTGGTGGATGCTCACCGGCCTCATTGTGATGCTCGTGGTGCTTGCGGGGATTGCCACCGCCGCTTTCATCGGATGGTCCAAAGCCATGCAGGACCCCATCCATGCGAAACCGCCTGCCATGCCGCTTTTCAAAGGAGGACCGCTGTGATGCACGCGCGAATGAAATGGCTTCTCGGGTCGGTTTTGATCTCCTGTGTGCTCGCCGGCCTCACGGCGTGGCGAGTGACGGACTGGACGCTGCATCGTCATGGCGAAAGCCACGCGAATGACCACGCGGAAAGCGATCTTCACACTTGGATGCACGAGCATCTCGACATCACGCCGGAGCAGCATGACAAGCTCGATCCCATCGAAAAGGAGTTCGAGGAACGTCGCGTGGCTTTGAAGTCGCAGATCAGCGCCGCCGGTGTGGAGCTGGCGCAGGTCATCGGCGCACCGAATGTCGATGAAGCACGCATGAAGGCCGCGCTGGATCGCTTGAATCAAGGCCAGGCGGAGCTGCAACGCCTCACGCTCGATCATTTCTTTGCCATGAAGCGTCACCTGCGACCCGCGCAGGCACGCAAACTCGTCGAATGGACTCATGACAGCCTCGCCCGCGAGCACTGACCTCCTGCTGCCCGCGACGGAGTTGTCTTCATCGCCGGACTTTGAGCAGGAAAAGATTCTCGCCGCGCAGGCGGGAGATACCGACGCGTTTGAAGGGCTCGTTCGGCAGCACGAGGCGCGGCTGCTCGGCTTCTGCCGTCGCTGGCTGCGTTGCGAGGAAGATGCCCGCGAGGCCTGCCAGGATGCCTTTGTACGAGCCTGGCAGGCGCTGCCGGAGTTTGAGAACCGCGCACGATTTTCGACGTGGCTGTATCAAATCGCGCTGAATGCCTGCCGAGACCGAGCGAAGGCCAAAACCACCCGTCAACGCGACAGCACGGTGACGCTCGACGAGATGCCGGAGGCGCCAGCCTGCCCAAAACTGTCACCGGACACTGGCGCCGAGTGGCGTGGCGAACTCGACAAGCTCCAGCGCGGCCTCGCCCTGCTCCCGGAGAAGCTCCGCGCCGCGCTGATCCTCGTGACGATGGAAGGCCTCAGCCAAAAAGAATGCGCCGAAGTACTCGGCTGCTCCATCCGCGGCGTCGAAGGTCGCGTCCACCGCGCCCGCCAGATGTTGCTGGAATGGTGGGAGGAGGAGAAGTGAAAAAAATGGATTCCGTCCAATCTCAGACCTCTTGCGGAAATCCTTTCTCTCGCGGTAGCCCCTCAATGGATCACCGCAAGAGGAAGGATTTCCGCGAGAGCATTGATTTTTAGGTTCTGAAGCCTGTAAGCTTACGGAATGAAACCGATCAAACACGAAGACCTCGGCGATCAATTGAGCGGCAGGGTGATTGGAGCGGCCATGGCAGTTCATCGGGAACTCGGACCTGGACTCGACGAGGCTGATTATGAGGTGGCACTGCATCTGGAGCTGCTGGCTCTTGGAATCGAGCATGAGTGCCAGGTTCCGCTGCCACTCATTTACAAAGGAACCAAGCTCGACTGCGGTTACCGGATGGACTTGGTTGTTCTTGGAGGTCTGCTTTTGGAATTGAAAGCACTGGAGAAACTTCACCCGGTGCATGAAGCCCAGCTTTTGACCTACCTGCGGCTGGCGCGGATCAAGCTGGGGCTGCTGATGAACTTCAATTCCATGCTTTTGCACAAGGGAATTATTCGGCGGGCAAGTTCTCGCGAGTCCGTTTGGCAAAGGCCGCCAGCCCAGGTCGATTCATCCTCCTTCGATGATCTTTCCCGCGAGGTCATCGACTCGGCCATGGAAGTCCAGTCACCCCTCGGTCCAGGTCTGCTGAAAAGTGCCTACGAGGCCTGCCTCGCCCACGAACTCGGATTGCGCGGCTTGAAGGTGGCATGCCGCCAGCCTCTGCATCTCCTCTATCGAGATCAGCTCATCACCAGCCAGAAACAGCTTCCACTCATCGTGCAGGACGAGCTCATGGTGAACTGCCTTTGCATCGAAGACATCAGCCCGATCCATATCGCACGATCACGCTCGCTTCTCCGAGCTGCCCGGCTGGATTCCGGCATGTGCATCAATTTCCACGCTCAAAGCTTCGAGGACCAGATCAAACGACTCCAGGCATACTGAAACACCTTGGGTTTGGTTTGAGTCATCATTCAGACCTCTTGCGGAAATCCTTTCTCTCGCGGTGGCCCCTCAATGGATCACCGCAAGAGGAAGGATTTCCGCGAGAGGCTTTGAAAAGCATTTTATGGGCTTCCCCCATCGAGATCGTCCCAGCTTTCGATGACCTCCCGACCTTTCGTTTTTCTCTCCTGCCTGCTTTCGCTGCCGTTGGCGGCTCAAACCGTTTCTGAAAGCGTGACGGAGCTTCAGGAAGTTGTCATCGAGGGGAAGGCAGAGTCGCTACTCGGCATCGCCACCTCGGCGTCGAAGGGGCAGACGAATGCGAAGGAGCTGATGGAGCGTCCGTTTTCGCGTCGGGGCGAGCTGCTGGAGAGTGTGCCGGGCCTGATCGTGACGCAGCACAGCGGCGATGGGAAAGCGAACCAGTATTTCCTCCGCGGCACCAACCTCGATCACGGCACGGACTTCGCGATCTACGTCGATGGCATGCCGGTGAACCTCCGCACGCATGCGCATGGCCAGGGTTACGCGGACCTGAACTTCATCATCCCGGAGCTGGTGGGCGAGTTGGAATACTGGAAGGGCAATTACTACGCGCAGCATGGCGATCTCAGCAGCACCGGCGCGGCGAGGTTCAAGCTCGTCGATTCGCTGCCGCAGGGCATTCTCTCCACCACCTGGGGCGAGTATGAATACACCCGCACGCTGATCGCCGATAGCATCCAGGCAGGCGCGGGCATGCTCACGGCGGCCATCGAGCATCAATTCTACCACGGCCCGTGGGATCTGAATTCCGATGCCACCCGCTGGAACGGCCTGCTGCGCTGGCATTGGCATGATGACACGGATCGCGTGAACGTGACGCTCATGGGCTACAAGGGCGATTGGATGAGCACCGACCAGGTGCCGCAGCGGATGCTGGATGCGGGCAGCATCGGCCGCTACGGCAACATGGACGCGACCGATGGTGGCAACTCGCAGCGCTACAGCCTGAGCTTTGACTGGGAGCGCCGCGAAGGCCGCACGACGACACGCGCCCATGCCTACGCGGGCTACTACGACCTCGATCTCTTCTCGAACTTCACCTACTTCAAAGACAGCCTCGCGCGTGGCGACCTGCTCGGGGACCAGTTTGAGCAGAAGGACGGTCGCTGGTTCGTTGGCGCAGGCATTTCGCGGGACTGGCGCTTTGACGCACTCGGCCATGAGCAGCGGCTGACGATCGGTTTTGCCACGCACCATGATTTCATCAACGCGCTCGGCCTTTACAACACGTCCGGCCGCCAGCGCTGGAACACCGTGCGCCAGGACGACATCTACCAGGCCGCCTACGGCCTCTACTCGGAGCTTGAGTTCAAGCCGGTGTCCTGGTTCCGCGTCATCCCCGGCCTGCGGGCGGACCTTTTCCACTTCAATTCCCGCAACGGTAGCCTTCAAGACAACAACGGTAACCTCACCAAAGGCATCGTGAGCCCGAAGCTGGCCATGGTCTTCGGCCCCTGGGCCAAGACGGAGCTGTATCTGAATGCGGGCCTCGGCTTTCACTCGAACGACACCCGTGGTGTGACGATTACCACCGATCCCTCCACCGGCTTGCCGGCGGATCGCGTCGATCCCATCGCCCGTACCTACGGCGCGGAGTTTGGCATTCGGAATGAATCCATCTCGAAGATGGTGAACACGCTCTCCTTCTGGTGGCTGCGCAGTGACTCGGAGCTGCTCTACGTCGGCGATGCCGGCACCACCGAGCCCGGCCCCGGCAGCGATCGCCTCGGCATTGAGCTGGCCAGCTACTGGCGGCCCACTGAATGGGCCATGGCCGACCTAGAGGCCACCTGGACCTGGGCGCACCTGCGCACCGCGAACCCTCCCAGCGCCTCCATCCCCGGCAGCATCCCGTATTCCCTGAACGCCGGCTTCACGCTCGGCCGTGAGGAGGGCTTGTTTGGTTCCCTTCGCGTCCGCTATTTCGGTCCGCGACCCCTTACGGAAGACTACGCCGACATCCGCGCTCGCGATTCCCTGCAAGTGAACGCCCGCGTCGGCTACCGCCGCAAAAACTGGGAAGTCGCCCTCGAATGCCTCAACCTGCTGAACCGTGCCGACAACGACATCGCCTACTACTATGAAAGCCAGCTCGCCACTGAAGCCGCCCCCGTCGAGGACCGCCATGTGCATCCCATCGAGCCGAGGATGCTGCGGGTGTCGGTGACGTGGCGGTTTTGAGGGGGCCCTCCACCTGTTGTTCCTAGCTGAATCTGCGTCCGTCTTCCTTCATGTCGGCACGTCCACGGAACGCCATTTGGAAATGCGCCATCTATGTGCCGAATTCATAACAAGAATCGGTGATGTCCGCGCGGAAGTTCATCGCGTTGCCCAGTACGCTGTGAGACAGGCAGCCCGTGACAATGAGAAGGATATTGAGCAGGCTGCGGCGTGTTTTCATCGGAAATGAATGGATTCAGATGCGCTCGTGCGAAGGCTAGGTGGTTTTGGCGTGCTCTTTGCGCACACGTTCCTCTGGATTCTCCACCCACATGAAGAGGGCTTTCATGGCATCGGGTAGGCCCAGCTCCTGATGCTGCTCCTCCTCGATCTCGATCGCGGCTTGGCCGAGATCGCGCAGGTGTCGCACCTCGTCGATGTCTGCCACGACAGGTGGTGGCGCAGCCGCGCCCGAAGCGGCGATCGCCATGGCATCTGTGAATTGATGCCGCGGACTGTGCGAGGCCCAGGACTTCAAACGAATGTGCAGCCGTTCAATCCCTGCCTGCACCGCCTTGCGATGGGATTCGATGGTGACCACGAGCTTTCTCCAATCGTCCGCCGCGGCCTCGTTGAGATGAGCTGCCTGATCTCGCAGTCCGCTCAGCGCGATGGCGAGACGCGCCTCCTGACGCTGAAGCTCTTCCCACCATTTCCAGGCTGTTTGCGGATGGCTGCGGCCCACGGCATTGTGCATCTCTGCGAGAATGCGGTGAATCCGTCGCAGCACGGCCGTCACATGATCCCAATGGTGTTGGCAGCCCGTGTCCCAGTCCGCAGGCGAGCCGCGCACATTGGCCAGCTCTTGAGATTCTTCCAGCACGCGGGTTAGCTCGGCCTCAAACTCGATCAAACGCACGCAATCGGCGCGCAGTCCGGCTTCAAGGCTGGAGACGAGGGGAAAGGCGAGAGCAAGGGTGGAGATCATGACAAAAGCATCCTTTCGAGCTGCCGCCGTTTTCGCCATGGGGTGAAGACCTACTGATGAACCAGCTCAGGCTCGCCGGGGGCGGATTGGACGGACCAATAGGAGGCGCCGAGAGGCCCGTGCACGCAGGGTGGGACATGATCCTCGCCATAAAGATGGTTCAGGCCAAGGCGCAGGCCAAAGGAGATGGGCGCATGCTCGTCCGTGAGGTTGACGAGATTGCACACACACATGGGAGCATCATGCAGTTGGCACTGCATGGGGCAGTTTGAGCATGGATGGAGAGAGTGCATGGCAGTGAGGCCGGGTTGGATTTTCAGGTATGGGCGAGGCCTTGCTCGGCCCGGAGGGCTGCCTCAGCGGCGAGCCAGTCTTCCACGTCACTTCCATGGCCGCCACCGTGGTTCTCATACAAGAGGTAGGCCCGGAGGGCCACGGCCTCGGCGGAGGGGACAAAGGATTGAGCGGAAGGTGAGGTATGCACAGCTTTGCCGTTGATGGCTTTGCCGTTGGCGGGTTTTCCGTTGGAGGGCTTCGAGGCGTTCTTCGAGGCGTCAGTGGGTGTCGCGGGCTGGTGTTTCATAGGAAGTCGATCATCCCGAAGCGCCCGCGGTTTAGCCATGGGGTGTTTACCCCATGGCCCGGCGACATGACGTTTGGCATGCTGAGTGAACCATGCGCCATCTATCATGAGCGAACCAACCCCGCTGAGCCGCCTCGAAGGCCGTTACCTCAAGGCGCTGCGCCATCACATCCGCGATGATTCTGGCACGGCGCGGAACCGCCACCTCGGGGATCATGCGGTGGCCATCGGCTTGGAGACGCTGGATCTCGCCCGCATTCACGATCAGGCGCTGGCGAAACTGCTGACCGCCGCAGGCACGCCCAAGGAGCGGGACGCGATGACCAAGCAGGCAGGTGAGTTCTTCACGGAGGCGGTCATGCCGCTGGAGGAGACCCACCGCATCGCGCTGGAGGCCAGCGCCCATTTGATGGAGATCATCGAGACGCTCGGCCGGCGCATGGAGGAGCTGGCGAGCTCCAAGCGCGAGCTGGAGCGGGAGACGAGCGACCGTGAGGCTTCCGAGGCGGCCTTGAAGAAGAGCCGCATCGCTTTGGATGCGCTGTTGGGTGAATCGCGCATGCTGGAAGCGCAATTGAAGGCCATGGTGCATCAAATCTTGCTCACAAACGAGCAGCAGAAGCACCTTGTCAGCACGCAATTGCGAGATGAGATCGCCCAGACGCTGCTGGGGCTGCATGTCCGGCTGCTGGCACTCAAACAGGAGGTGACTGACAACCACGCCTCCATCACGCAGGAAATCGCCGCCACGCAGCAACTGGTGGAGGAGTCCGTGCAAACCATCCAACGCTTTGCTCAGAAACTCGCTCCCCGTCATGAAAGCTAAACTGCAAGCCCTCGCCTCCCGCTATCGCGCCGCCCTGCAGCTTCATGTGCGCGGCGCGAAACACGCGAACCTTCAAACCGCGCGAAAACTCGGCCACCTGGCCGTGCAGGCAGGCCTGGAAACACTCGACCTCGCCCGCCTCCATGAGGAGGCCATGACCTCGCTGATCCTGCCAGGTCAGGCGCCGCACAGGCGCGATGCCGTGATCGGACATGCGGGCCTCTTTTTCGCCGAGGCCCTTACCCCGATCGAAGAGACCCACCGCGGTGCCCGCGAGGCGAACGTGCATCTGAAAGTCATTATCGAAACGCTCACGCAGCGCACCGTGGAGCTGGCGGAGACCAACGAGGACCTCAAACGCGAGATCGAGCGCCGCCGCAGCGTGGAGGAATCTCTCCGCACCAGCGAGCAGACCTCCAGCCAGCTCCTGGAGAAATCCCGCCGCATGCAGGAGGAGCTGCGGCTGCTCTCCCGCCGCATGCTCTCCGCCCAGGAGGAGGAGCGCAAGCACATCAGCCGCGAGCTGCATGATGTCATCGCGCAGATGCTCACCGGTATCAATGTGCGGCTCTCCTCGCTCAAAACGAAGACCGCCACCAGCACGCGGGATCTGCAAAAGAAGATCGAGGTCACCCAGCGCCTCGTGGAGAAGTCCGTGGACATCATCCACCGCTTCGCGCGTGATCTGAGGCCTGCCGTGCTTGATGATCTCGGCCTCATTCCGGCCATGCGCTCCTACTTGAAGCACTTCACCGAGCAGACCGGCATCCGCTGCACCTTCACCGCCTTTGCCGAGGTCGAAAAGCTGGACGGAGCAAGTCGCACGGCTCTTTACCGCATCGCCCAGGAGGCGCTCACAAATGTCTCCCGCCATGCGAAGGCCAGCGTGGTGAAAGTGAGCATCCGCCTCCGTCAAAACCGCGTCTGCATGGAGATCCAGGACGATGGACGCGGCTTTCAGGTGGAGGACGCCGCCGCCATCCAGCACAGCAAGCGTCTCGGCTTGCTCGGCATGCGGGAGAGGGCCGAGATGGTCGGTGGCGTGTTTTGCGTCGATTCAGCGCCTGGAAAGCCCACCACCGTGCATGTCGAGATTCCCAAGGATCAAGGCCGCGCCCGCAAAAAGGCTCCAGCAGGCCAGAAGAAACCCTTTCCCATGACTTGCTCATGAAAAACATCACCGTGCTCATCGCCGAGGATCATGCCATCGTGCGCGAGGGCCTGTGCCTTCTGCTGAAAAACGAGGGAGGCGTGGAAGTCATCGCCCAGGCCGAAGACGGGCGCGAGGCCGTGAAGCTCGCCGCAAAGCTCCAGCCCGACGTCATCGTCATGGACATCGCCATGCCGCATCTCAACGGCATCGAGGCCACGCGGCAGATCCTGCAGGCACGCCCGGAGGCGAAAGTGATCATTCTCTCCGCCCACAGTGATGACTCGTATGTGGAGACCGTCATGGGGCTCGGTGCCTCCGGCTATCTCATCAAGCAAATCGCCGCTCAAGTGCTGCCGGAGGCCATCCGCCGCGTGCAACAGGGCAAAAAGTGCCTCAGCCCCACCATCGCCGAGCGCCGCAAGCACCACCGTCAGCGTGCTCATGAGCACGGCGAGCTGTGCACCCGCAGGACCGCCCCGGCTTTGACCTCGCGCGAGGTGGAGGTTCTCCAGCTCATCGCCGAAGGCCGTGCGAACAAGGAAACCGCGCAGGAACTGAACATCAGTGTCAAAACGGTCGAAAAACACCGCCAGAGCCTCATGGACAAGCTCAACATCCACGACACTGCCGGTCTCACGCGGCATGCCATCGCCACCGGTACCATCGAGAGTAGCGTGCAGGTTACCATCCTGTGATGGTTTTGGGGTCATCACCCCATGGCAGTCTGTCCGAGACGCGGCGAGGATCGGTTCTCACCATGAAACTCATCACCACCACCGCCGCCATCTTCACGCTTTCCATGCTCATCCTGGCTGGATGCAACAAGGAGAAGGCTGCCATCGACGCCCACGCCCGCGACACCAAGGAAGCCATCAATGACGAAAAGCGTTCGGTGAATGCCGCCGCCGAAAACGCCACCAAGCAGGCGGATCTCAACGCCGCCGTGGACAAGGCCAACATCGAGGCAAGCAAGGACATCGCGCAGGCGCAGCTCGATGCCGAGAAGAAAAAGGCCGATGCCGAAGCGGCCGCCGCCAAGGCCAAGATTGATGCCGCTACGAACTAATCCCCGTTTTCACACCCATGAACCTCCTCATCATCCTTCTCATCGTGCTGCTGCTAGGCGGTGGCGGTTATGGCTTCCGCTCTGGCAATCACTACCTCGGTGGTGCCGCCTCGCTCATCGTCATCATCCTCGTCGTCCTGCTTCTCATGGGACGTGTTTGAGGAGCTGCTGATCCAGACTGGTGATGTGACACCTCCGCTGTTTTGTCACATCGCCCCCATGGATCATCCCGCATCTGCCCACTGGCACACCCTCTCCGCCGAGGAAGCCGCGCGCTCCCTCGGCGTCTCTGTGCCAACAGGCTTCAGCATGGCGGAGGTGGCCCGCAGGCAGGCGGAATACGGGCCGAACCGTGTCAGCGCACGGCGTGGTACACCGGCATGGTTGAAGTTTCTCCATCAGTTCCATCAGCCGCTCGTTTACATCATGCTCGTCGCGGTGGGCGTGACTTCGTTCCTCGGCGAGTGGGTGGATGCGGGCGTGATCGGGGCCATCGTTCTCGCGAATGCAATCGTCGGCTTTTTCCAGGAAACGACGGCGGAGACGGCCATCGAAGCGCTGGCCAAAATGGTCGTCACCGAGGCGACGGTGCGGCGTGAGGGAAAAAAACAGCGTGTGCCGTCCGAATCGCTCGTGCCGGGTGAAGTGGTCCTTTTGCAGTCTGGCGACCGCGTGCCGGCGGACATGCGTTTGATCGAGATTCGCAGCCTCCAGGTCGATGAATCGGCTCTCACGGGCGAATCCCTGCCAGTGGCCAAACAGCTCGATGTTCTGCCCGAAGTCACCGAATTGGTAGATCAGCGGAATCTCGCCTTCGCAGGTACTTTCATCACCAGGGGACAGGCGGAGGGCATCGTGTGCGTCACCGGTGATCAAACCGAGACGGGCCGCATCGCGGGCCTGATCGCAGGCGCGACGGAGCTCACCACGCCGCTGACGAAACAGATCGCCCGCTTTAGCCAAAGGGTGCTCTGGGGCATCCTTGGCGTCGCCGCTCTGACGTTTTTCGTGGGCGTGACCCGTGGCGAAAAACCAGCGAGCATGTTCATGGCCGCCGTCGCCTTGGCCGTCGGTGCCATCCCAGAAGGTTTGCCAGCCGCGGTGACCATCGTTTTAGCCATCGGCGTATCACGCATGGCACGGCGGCAGGCCATCATCCGCAAGCTACCCGCCGTGGAGACGCTCGGCAGCACCACCGTCATCTGTTCTGACAAAACCGGCACGCTCACGGAGAATCAAATGACCGTACGGGAAGTCTTCGCGGGTGGCAAACTCTACACTGTGACCGGCAGCGGCTATGAGCCGAAGGGCGAGCTCTTGCTCGATGGCACGGCGGTGAAGCCGGAAGAGCACGCCGCGCTGGCAGAGTGCCTCCGCGCAGGCCTATTGTGCAATGACAGCCAGATCGTGCTCAAAGATGGTCGTCATGCCGTTCAGGGTGATCCCACGGAGGCCGCCCTGATCGTCGCTGCTGAAAAAATGGGCCTCAAACACACGGCCACGCATCGTGAATCACCCCGCGTGGACATGATCCCCTTTGAGTCAGAGCACATGTTCCGCGCCACGCTGCATGAAGATGAAGACGAGCGCGTCATTTACCAAGTGGGTGCGCTGGAACGCCTGCTGGACCGTTGCACCGACCTGCTCGGCGATGACGGCCCAACCAACGCGCTCGACAAAGCCGCCGTGCTTCGCAGCGCCGACGCCATGGCCTCCCACGGCCTGCGTGTACTGGCGATGGTGCGCAGGCAGGTGGACAAGGCCCACGACACGCTGGATCACTCGCACGTCGCTGCGGATCTGACCTTCCTCGGGCTGCAAGGCATGATCGATCCGCCACGTGCCGCCGCCGTGGCCTCAGTCGCTCATTTTGCCAAAGCAGGCATCGGCGTGAAAATGATCACAGGTGATCATCTCATCACCGCGCGGGCCATTGCCACGCAGATCGGCCTGAAGGGCGATGAAGCGCTCACCGGCAGTGACTTGGAAAAAATCGCGGACGCCGAGCTCCCTGAAATCGCCGAACGCATCACCGTCTTTGCCCGTGTGGCACCGGAGCAAAAAATGCGGCTCGTCAAAGCGCTGCAAGCACGCGGTCACGTCGTCGCAATGACTGGCGATGGCGTAAACGATGCGCCCGCGCTGAAGCAGGCCGACATCGGCGTGGCGATGGGCATCAGCGGCACGGACGTGGCCAAAGGTGCCGCCGCCATGATCCTCACCGATGACAACTTTGCCAGCATCGAAGCCGCCGTGGAGGAAGGACGCGGCGTGTATGACAACCTCACCAAATTCATCGTGTGGATCATCCCCACGAACCTCGGTGAATCGCTCATGCTGCTGTGCGCCATCATGCTCAGCCTGCCCCTGCCCCTGCTGCCCCTGCAACTGCTGTGGATCAATCTCACCGACACCGTGCTCGGCCTCTCGCTCGCCTTTGAGCCCAAAGAAGGCGACGTGATGAATCGCCCGCCGCGTCCCACGCAGCAGCCCCTGCTGCCCTGGCCGCTCATTTGGCGTTCTGGGCTCGTGTCCTCCATCATGCTCGCCGGTGGGCTGGGCATCTTCCTGTGGGAGCTGCGCCTGGAAAACGCTGGTCTGGCCGCCGCCCGCACCGCCGTGGTGAATGTGATCGTGCTGGTGCAGGTCTTTTATCTCTTCAACTGCCGAGCTTTGAAGCACAACGTCCTGTCCGCTGGCCTGTTCAAGAACCTCTGGGTCATCGCCGGAGCACTAACGATGCTCGTCGCCCAGGTGCTCTTCACGCACAGCGCCGTGCTGAACCACTTCTTCCACAGCGCCCCCATCTCCGACGCAGCTTGGCTCCGAGTCACCGCCGCTGCGGTGGTCGTCTTCATCGTCGTCGAGATCGAGAAGTGGCTGCGCTTCCGGCGTGCGTGACATGGACACGGGCTGCGGCAGCAGGCTGTCTTCGCCCAAAGTCTCATTTTGAGAGAAACCCCCACGACCTTGTGCTCGTTCATGGGGTGGCGACCCGCGGTGACCCTATCAAGCCGACGATTCGGCGGCACTCGATGCTCACTTGCCGAGCAGGAAGCTGAATCGCCAGCTCACGGCAGCGTCACCTGTACGCGACCGAAGCAGCTCGGCGTGATCGTTGCGTCGTAGGGCTCCTCGTAGATCACGCGGTCCCAAGAGGCGTCGATGGAGACCACCGTGGGAGGATCCGTTAGCGGCACCCGCGGCTTGCGGAAGGCGCCCTGCCCACAGAGGCGTTCGAGGCCCAGCGTGTGCAGGCGGATGATGTACAAGACCGCCAATTCGAGCATCAGCTCCAGGCTTTTATGATGAAGTCATCGCTGTGGTGCGTGGCGCGGCGTCGTTGTTTGTTTTTTAGCCCCGGTCAAGCGAAAGGCGAGCTGGTGAAGCGCCTCGCTCATGAAAAACCCACCACCCGCAGTGTGGAAGTCGAGACCGCTGCCAAGCTCACCGACCGGCAGATCGACGCAAAGGTGCGTGATCACTTCCAGACCGACACGCCAGTGATCATGTGGCGCTGGTTGGGCGGATAACCGTATGGCGGTGCTTCATCAGGGCTGCTTTGACAGGAAGACTCCCGCGTCCCGGTTCGTTCATGCTGCCGATGAAAAATCTCGCTCTGCTCTGCCTCTTGCTCGTCACCACCTTTGTTCTCGCTCAGCACCCGGCGGCTGATGACGCGGGCTTTGTGCCTCTTTTCAACGGCAAGGACCTCACCGGCTGGAAAACGACCGGGAACTGGCTCGTCGAGCCGGACGGCAGCGTCTCGCTGCATCCGCGTGAAGGCGAAAAAGGCTGGCAGCGCTACGACGCTTACCTTTCGACCGAAAAGCAGTATGGCGACTTCGTGCTCGACCTAGAGTTCAAGATCAACGCCAAGGGTAACAGCGGCGTCTTCATGCGTGTGGGCGATTTGAAGGACCACGTCAAAAGCGGCTTCGAGATACAGATCCTCGATACCTATGGCCTCGCCAAGCCCGGCCACCACGACTGCGGCGGCATCGTCCACGGCACCGGCCCATCGAAGAACATGGTCAAACCCGCTGGCGAGTGGAATCGCTACACCATCACCGTCCAAGGCCGACGCGTGAAGGTCGTCTTCAACGGCGAGCAGGTCATCGACACCACCCTCGAAGCCATCAACATGGCCGACCGACCCAACCTCGGCCACATCGGCTTCCAGGACGAGGCACTCCGCGTGTGGTATCGCAACGTGCGGATCAAGGAGCTGAAGTAGCATTTGGGAACACCCAGCGTCATTCCCCATGAGCAGGAAGGAAACGCCTCTGCCCATCGTTCACGCCCCATCGTGAAATCGCTCCTCCTCGTCCTCCTTTCGTCATTCGCCATTCTGCATTCCTCATTTTCGGCGCAGCCGAACGTCCTCCTGCTCATGTCCGACGACCTCGCGGCCACGCTGGGCTGCTACGGGCATCCGCAGGCCCAAACGCCGAACCTCGATGCGTTGGCGAAACGTGGCGTGGTTTTCAACAAGGCCTTCTGCCAGTTCCCGCACTGCAATCCCTCGCGTTCATCTATGATGACGGGCATGCGGCCGAACACGACGCGGGTCACAAACAACGAGGACAACCTCTACACGAATCATCCCGGCGTGCTGACGATGCCGCATCACTTTCGTGAGAATGGCTACGCCACGGCCCGCTGTGGCAAAATTTTCCATCTCGGCGTGCCTAGTGGCCTCGAAAGCATGGACGATCCGCAGGGCTGGGACTTCGGCACGCCCTTCCAAAGCGAGCTGCCCTTCCCGCCGGATCGCCAAAGCCTCGTGAAGGTGAAACGCGGCAAAAAAGAAGGCCTCGGCTGGCAGGAAATCCCCGGCGATGACGATCAGCTTGTCGATGGCGTCTTTGCCAAAACGGCCATCGAATGGCTCGGCAAGCGTGAGAAGGAAAAGCCTTTCTTTCTCGCCGTCGGCTTTCACCGGCCTCATTTGCCGCTCGTGGCTCCGGCGAAGTATTTTGATCTGTATCCCTTCGAAAGCATCACGCTACCCGAAGCGCCCGCCGACGATGAAGCCGACATCCCCGAGCCTGCTCGCAACGGCGCGGTGCCTGGGTATGCGCTCACCGCCACGCCCGAGCAGCGTCGCGCCGCCATTCGTGCCTATTTGGCCTGCGTGAGCTATGTGGATGCGCAGGTCGGGCGTTTGCTCGAATCGCTCAAACAAGCCGGGCTCGATGACAACACGATCATCCTTTTCACCTCCGACCACGGCTGGCACCTCGGCGAGCATGGTTTGTGGCACAAACGCAGCCTTTTTGAAGAAAGCGCCCGCGTGCCCTTCATCCTCGCCACGCCCGGCATGAAAACCGCCGGCCAGCGCAGCGACAGCCTCATCGAGCTCACCGATGTCTTCCCCACGCTCTGCGACCTCTGCGGTGTTTCATCGCCGAAACAGATGGAAGGCAAAAGCCTACGTCCCTTCCTCGAAAACGCCTCCGCCGAGCTTCACGACGCGGCTTTCACGCAGGCTCGCCGAGGCAAAAACGCCGAGCATTGGGGCCGCACGATTCGCACCGCCCGCTGGCGCTGCACCG
>JBJONJ010000214.1:0-9744 GCA_046051905.1 Verrucomicrobiota bacterium | reverse complement strand
CTTCAAGGCATGGCATGCGGCTTACACAACGTGCATCGGATGGGTCGTGGGGCCCATGATGCTGGCGGAACTTGGCAGCGGTGTCTGGCTGTTCTGGACGGGAAGACGTGAAACGAGCTTTTCGATCAGTCTGGCGCTTCTGACTTTGGTTTGGCTCTCGACGGCTTTCGTGCAGGTGCCACTGCATCAATGTCTTGCGCGCGGTTTTGATGCCGTGGCACATCAGCGGCTCGTGACGACCAACTGGCTCCGCACCGCCGCCTGGACGCTGCGCGGAATCTGTCTGCTTTTCTGCCTATGAACGACCTCTCTGGAAAACGCATCGCCATCATCGGCGCCGGGCTCGCGGGCATCGCGGCAGCGCGAGGGCTCTCGCGACGTGGCGCGGCAGTGACGCTCCTGGAAAAGTCGCGCGGTTTTGGCGGGCGTTGTGCGTCGAAGCGCTGGGAAGGGCATGTCATCGATCATGGGGCGCAGTATTTCACGATGCGCGATGAGCGATTTCGGGAAGCGGCCTTCGCGGCTTGTGGCAAGGCTTTGTGGAGACTGGAAATGCCGGTGCGGGATGAAAACGGCCACGAGTTGCCGGATTCAGGCCGCTGGATTCATCGTGAAGGGAACAGCCGTCTCGCCCGCGAGCTGGCGAAGGGCCTCGAAATCCGCACGGAGCACCAGATCGAGGACGCGCGGAGCCTGCTGGCTGATTTTGATCACGTGGTGAGCACCGCGCCGTGGCCGCAGACGGCGCGGCTTTTTGGTATCGAGCATGCTTTTGACTACATCCCATGTCTCGCGGTGATGCTGGCGTATCGGGGCGAGTGGATCGGCCGCACGCGTGAAACCTATGCCTTCAGCGCACCCGGCTCTGCGCTGGCCTGGACGGCGTGCGAGAATCATAAGCCGGGACGTATCGCTCCGGGCTTCACGGTGCTGATGGCGCATCTCGGTGAGGCCTTCAGTAGCGAACATCTCGAAAAGCCGCCCGCGGAATATCCTGCGCGGGTTCGCTCGATGGTCGAGGAACGCTGGCAGATCCCGGCAGAGGCCTTTGCGGGTGCTTTCGGGCATCGATGGCGGCTCGCTCGTGTCGATGCGCCGATCACGGTGCCTGCTTTGCCCCCACGTCTGCACTTTGCGGGCGATGCGCTGCGTCGTTCACGCGTGGAGGACGCCTGGCTCGCAGGACATGAGTTTGCCGAAACCACCTCGTTTGAATCATGAACAACATTCTCGAAGATCGCTGCGCCGGGATGGTCATCGGTGCCTATATTGGCGATGCGCTGGCGATGCCGGCGCACTGGTATTACGACCGCGCCGCGCTGCGTCGCGACTACGGCGTGATCCGCAGTTACCTCGCACCGAAGCATCCACATCCCGATAGCATCCTGTGGCGATCCAGCTACACGCCGCTCAACGAACGCGGCAACATCCTGCGTGAGCAGGCGCAATACTGGGGCCAGCCGGGCATGCACTATCATCCTTTTTTGCGACCGGGTGAAAACACGCTGAACCTTCAGCTCGTGCGTGTGCTGGATGAATCGCTGACTGCCAAGGGCGGCTACGATCTCGATGACTACCTGCAGCGCTACATCGACTTCATGCTCACGCCGGGACGGCATCGTGACACCTACGCGGAAGAGTATCACCGGCACTTCTTCACGCACCTGGCGCGTGGTTGGAAGCCGCAGCGCTGCGGCGGCGCGGATGTGCACATCGGCGGTCTCGCGGGCGTGGGGATGCTGTGCGCTCGTCTGGGCAAGGAAGCACCGGAGGCTGTGCTGGAGCATGTGGGCTTTTCCCACGGCGATGCCGACATGCTCGACGCGGCGAAAACACTCACGCGCATGCTGCTGGCTCTGATGCTTGGCGAGCCGCTGCGAGAGACGATTCTGCATCACGCGGGCCGCTGGTTCTCGGAGCGAAAAGCGTCGCTTTGGTCCAAAGAGCCCGATTTGGTGGTCATCGGCCGCCATGTGAGTCCCGCGTGCTACATCCGCGAATCGTTTCCCGCCGCACTCTACCTCGCATGGAAGTATGCGGATGACTTCGAGGCCGCTGTGGTCGCCAATACCATGGTCGGTGGCGACAACTGCCATCGCGGTGCCGTTGTCGGGGCGCTGGTGGGAGCCGCGTGCGGCTTTGAGCGGCTGCCGCAGGACCTGCGGAAAGGTTTGCTCATGAATGCGAGCCAGACCGTGGAATCTCCGCCAAAGACCGCTTGAAGCCGCGAAGCATCCTGGTCAGGCTTGTATCCGATTCCGCAAAACCTCATGTCAGACAAGCCTTCCATCCTCAGTGTCGTGCCCGCCGGGTCGGCGCATCGTGTGCAGGGGCACCGCAGCGTGGCGCTACCGGGTGTGACGGTGGACATCCTCACCACCCGCAAAATACAGCTGGAGCACTGGGAGCTGCGTCGGCTGAACGATCCCTACTGGCGGCTCTACTGGCCGATGCAGGACGGCGGCGTGGTGGAGATCGACGGACAGAGCACCACGCTGAAACCGGGCACCGTGTATCTGATCCCGCCACGCACCACGTTCAGCACGACCACGCGGCGGCCCTTCAGCAAATGGTACTGCCATTTCAACCTCGGTCCGGCGGCGGATCGTGCCGCGCCGGGCATCTACGCCTTTCCAGCCTCCGCGGCGCACAAGTCGATGCTCAACGAGCTTATCAAAGTCGGCGCGAAGCCGCAGAGCGTGCGCTTTCCGTGGGTGAGCATCCAGCTTGTGAGTGAGTTCGTGAAGAAACTGCCCGCCAGCGTGTGGGAGCAACAGCGACTCGATGCGCGAGTGCTTCGCGCGATGGAGTTCATGAACCAGCACCTCGGCCTGAAGCTCACCGCCGATCAAATCGCCCGTCACGCCGGCCTCAGCGTGCGGAATTTGAACCATCTCTTCAAAGAGGAGGTGAATCAGCCGCCCACGCGCATCCTGCTCGACTACCGCCTCGACGAAGCCTGCCGCCTCCTCCGCCACACCGACGACAGCATCGAGGCCATCGCAGAAACCTGCGGGCTGGTAAACCGCCACTACTTCAGCCGCATGATGCGCCAGTATCGGAACACCTCACCCGCCGCGTATCGCAGCGAGCAGTCGTGAGTTATCAAAGCGCCTCCAGCGTCACGATGAGCGAGTCGTAACCGAGAGTGCGATCGAATTTGGCCTCGTGCTCGACGCGTTCGGTGGCGCGGATAAGGTGGATGCGTTTCACGTGGTCGCAGCAGAACTTCAGCAGCGTGCGCAGGATGAGGCGAGCATGCGGAGCACCGAGGCAGAGGTGCGTGCCGAAGCCAAAACTGAGGTGCGGGTTCGGTTTGCGGTCGAGACGCACGTCGTCGGGCTGCGGGAAGGCGTTCTCATCAAAATTGGCCGAGGACCAGCACAAGGAGATGCGTTCGCCGGCTTTGACGGTCACGCCGTTCACGTCGGTGTCCTTGGGACAGACGCGGCCGATGTGCGTGAGCGGCATGAAGACGCGGAAAAACTCCTCGCTGGCGAGAGTGATTCGTTTGGGGTCCTCGCGGAGGTATTCGAGCGCCTCGGGATGCTCGGCGAGGTAGCCGATGGCGCAGGCGATGGTGAGGATGATGGTATCGCGACCACCGGCGAAGGCGAGATTGGCAAAGCCCATGCATTCCTCACGCGTGAGTTTGCGGCCGCGGTAGTCGGCTTTCACGAGGGCGCTGAAGAAGTCATCGCCGGGATTTGCCTCTACTTCATCAAACTTCGCCGTGAGGTAGTCTTCGAGCACGGTGCCTTTCTTGAACTCGCCGCCGGTGACTTTGAACACGTGAATGCCCCAGCCAATCCAGATGTCCGCTTCTTTTTCGGAGGTGTTGAGCAGGTAGGTGAGGGCTCGCGATTGAATCGGCAACGCGAAGTCATGCACGATCTCGATGCTCTCGCGCTTCATCGCCTCCGCGAGCATGCCGCCGATGAGGTTTTCGACCTTGGCGATCATCTCGGGTTCTTTCGTGCGAGTGAAAAACGGCTCGGCGATGGCGCGGTAGTCGGTGTGCTCGGGTGGATTTGTCTCGATGGGGAGCTGGCGCATGCTGCGGACGTTTTCCTCAGAGGGAATGGGCACGCGGAAGGGAACATCGGAGCTGAAGGTCTCCCAATCCTTCGCGGCCTTTCTCACGTCTTCATGGCGGAGGATCATGGTGATGTTCTCACCGTGAAACGGGCACTGCATCACACCGGTGGCGGCGCGGGCTTCTTTGAAGGGATCGGTAAAGGCGGGCATGGGGATGGTGAATGACGAATGCAGAATGACGAATGATGAAGAGGGCGGCAATGCGCGGTGTTTGCGGTTTACTGCTTTTGCCATGGCGTGCTGCCGCCACGCTGAATGTGCTGGCGGAGAGCGGTGGAGAGTTCGTTGAAGATTTTCGGGGCCTTGGTGGCGACGTTGATCTGCTCCTGGGGATCGTTTTGGAGGTGATAGAGCTCGAGCGGGCTGAAGGGATCGTTTTGCATGAGCTTCCACTCGCCGCGAATGAGGGCCTGGTAGTCTTTGCCGCCGTAAGTCTTGCCGCCTTCGCGACGCACGAAGTAGAGATCTCGCGGCTGCGTGATATGGCCGCCTTTGAGGATCGGCACGAGGCTCACGGCATCGAGTTCGGGCGAAGGCTTGGCTCCAGCGAGTTCGAGGAAGGTGGGGAAGAGATCGAAGTTGAGACCTTGATAATCGCTGCGGCTGCCGGGCTTGATTTGAGCTGGCCAGCGCATCAGGAAAGGCACGCGGAGGCCGCCATCGTAGTGATCCTGCTTTCCACCACGCCAGGGATCGTTGTTTTGGGCGTGTGGCACGGAGCCGCCGTTGTCGGCGCTGAAGACGACGACGGTGTTTTGCTCCAACGCGGTGTCTTTGAGCACATCGAGCACCTGGCCGATGTGGTGATCGAGATGCTCGACGAAGGCCACATTCATCGCCCGTTTCTCATCGAGCTGCGGGGCACGCTGTTTGACCTTGGCCAGCCATTCGGCGGGCGGCTCGATGGGGAAATGCGGCGCGTTGTAGGCGAGATAGAGGAAGAAGGGCTTCGCGGCCTTCGCTCGCTCGCGGAGGTAGTCGGAGGCCCAGGTGGTGAAAAGCTCCGTGGCATGGCCTTGAGGCTCGATGACCTTGCGATTGAGCCGCATGTAGTTCTTTCCATGGCGAAGGTGCGTGGTGTAGCTATCCATCATGTCGCCGAGGAAGCCGTGGAAGTGGTCGAAGCCGCGTTCATTCGGTGTGTTGGGCGATTCGAGGCCGAGATGCCATTTGCCGATGATACCGGTGTGATAGCCCGCCTTCTTCAATTCATCTGCCAGCGTCGGCACGCCCGGTTTGAAGTAGCCCCACGAGTCCTCTGGCTTCGTGCGAATCACACCCGGCACGCCCACGCGATCCGCGTAGCGACCCGTGAGCAAGGCCGCACGCGATGGCGAGCACACGGTGCAGTTGGCCCGCATCGCGGTGAAGAGCATGCCCTCGCTGCCGATGCGTTCGATATTCGGCGTGCGGACATCCGAGGGATGGTAGGCGGAGACATCGCCGTAGCCGTGATCATCGGCGAGGATGATCAGGAAGTTCGGCGGCGAGGCGGCGAGCAGGCCAGGAAGGAGAAGAATGAGGAAACAGAGGTGTTTCATGGCTTGCCGCTGATTTTGAGGGCGCGAATCGAAGCCGTCTGACCACCGACGGCGATCCAACTGCGTGTTTTTCCCGTGGCGAGGTAAGGATGCACGGTCTCCACGATAAGGTCGTTCACCTTCAACGAGATGCGATCCCCGCTCCACGCAAAGCTCAGCCGGTGCCACACGCCTGTTTTGAGATCGGCGGGCGCTTTGGCGATGGTGTGGCTGGGCTTCACGGAGTCCTCGGCGATGCTGATCATCTTTGGCGTGACGACCACGCGGCCGATGTGCGCGAGGCCTTTCGGCGTGGTGCCATCGCAGCCGAGGATGAGGATCTTTGAGCCGTCGAAGCGGAACTCACACTCGATGACGCCGCTGTTCCATCCCACCTGATGCCAAAGCACGGCCACATGCTTGTTCTCCGGCTTTTCAGCGCACACGAGGACGCCGTCCTTCGGCTCGTAAGTGCCGTGGGCGATCTTCCAGGTCGCGTCGAGCGGTGATTGGAAGTCGGGCGTGGCGAGGACGGGCAGATCTTCGGCCACGACGGGTGAGACCCATGCGAAGAGGGCGAGCAGCGGGAGCAGTTTCATGAGGCGGGGTTCAACGAGGCAGAAGGTAAAATAATGACGGGTAAAATGATGTTCTGAAGGATTTCAGTTCCCCCATCATTTTACCCTCCATCATTCTACCTGCCTGATGAAGCCTTCCCGCACTGAAGACCCCACGCCGCAAAGCCGCTGTCGTTTCGCGCTCGCGTGGTGCGACATCACCCCACCGCCAAACATCTACCACCGCATGTGGGGCGCGGCGAAACATGAACGCGCCACCGGCATCCACCGGCCGCTTCGGGCCACCGTGGCCGTGTTTGCGCCGCTGAGCGGCGAGGAGCGCCAGATCGTGCTCGCGCTCGATCATTGCGTCATGGGAGCCACGGAGCATGCCAATCTCGTCTCGCAGGCCGCGGAGATCGGCGGTGTGGCCAAAGAAGAGATCCTCGTCGTCTTTTCGCACACGCATGGCGCGGGCCTGATGGGTCTCGATCGTGCTCCTCTGCCCGGCGGCGATCTCATCCCGCTGTATTTGCAGTCACTCGGCGAGAAAGCCGGAGCGCTGTTGAAGCAGTGCCTGGCCTCGCTGAAGCCCGCGGGCATCGTGTATGGCCGTGGAAGGTGCTCGCTGGCGACACATCGCGATTTCTGGGATGGACAGCAGTTCGTGTGCGGTCACAACCCCGGCGTGCCTGCGGACGACACCGTCATCGTCGCGCGAGTGAGCGATGATGCCAGTCAAACGCTCGCCAGCATCGTGAACTACGCCTGTCATCCCACCACGCTCGCGTGGGAGAACACGCTCATCAGCCCCGACTACATCGGGGCGATGCGCGAGGTCGTCGAGGCCGACACCGGCGCTCCGTGTTTGTTCCTGCAAGGCGCCAGCGGCGAGCTCGGCCCGCGCGAAGGATTTGTCGGCGATCCCGCGGTGGCGGATCGAAA
This sequence comes from Verrucomicrobiota bacterium, assembly GCA_046051905.1. Classification (GTDB taxonomy): domain Bacteria; phylum Verrucomicrobiota; class Verrucomicrobiia; order Verrucomicrobiales; family Verrucomicrobiaceae; genus Prosthecobacter. The sequence continues at coordinate 2,624 of JBJONJ010000214.1, read as the reverse complement.
CGGCCGTGAGCTGGGTTACGCGGCGCTTTCGGCTCTCACCGCGCTGCCCGCCGCCGGAACGACCTTCGTATATGCCGGCCCTGTGGTCTCTGGAGCCACGCTGGGGGCGTGGAAGCATCAACCCATCGACCTAGCCGAAAAGGCCGGTTGGATGCTCCAGCGCTGGCAAGAGCCGCTGAAGTATCGTCCCGGCCAGCCGACGGCCGAGCACGTTCAAAACGACCTCACCGACCTTCAACATCAGGAAGCCGCTGCTCGCAGTGCTGGCGATGAAAGTCGTGTCGCCGACCTCCGGGCTCTCGCCGAGCGCAAGAACCGCCTGCTTCATCGCCTCCGGCAGCTTCCACCCGGCGAGGCGTATCCACTACGAGTCGTCCTCTGGCGCGTCGGCGATGCCGTGTGGCTCGGCGTGCAGGGCGAAAGCTATTCCCTCCTCCAGACCGAACTCCGCCGTCGTTTTCCACACCAAATCATCGTCGTCGCCAGCATCGCAGCCGACTGGGGTGCCTCCTACCTGCCCCCACGCGAGCTCTACGACAGCGGCATCTACCAGGAGAGCATCGCCATCGTGGCCGCGGGAAGTTTGGAGCAGTTGATCGATTCGATCGCGGGGCACCTTCGGACGCTTCCGTAGCAACCACGAAACACTTCTCGACAGGCGAAAGGGTCGTGATGTAATATCCCGCCATGCCCTCGTTGTTCCAAGAAACGGTGTTTTTCAAGAACCTGTATGCCACGCCCGCTGACTGGCAGCGCGATTTGTTTTATTCGGTGGTGAGGGCGGGGCACCTCAAAGCGGGCATCGATCACCGCATCGAGCGCGAGACCTACCCCGGCCATGAGTTCATCCTCTGCCTCGGTGGGAAGGGCTGGCTCCGCGTGGCGGGCAAGAAGCACGATGTGAACCCCGGGTCCCTCGTGTGGGTAAACTGCCACCATCCGCATGCCTACGGCGCAGTGACGCGGGAGCCCTGGGAGCTCTTCTGGCTTCGCGTGGAAGGGCGGCCGCTCGATCGCATCTCGGAGCTGCTGCAGATCCGCTCGCAGCCAGTGTTTGAGAATGTGGACGCGAAGGCGCTGGCGCTGGAGTTTGAGCGGGCCTTTGACCGCATGATGGGCCAACGACCGAGCGACGGAGCGCTGACGAGTGCCGCCGTGGCGGCCATCATCGGGATTCTCTTCGATGCGCGGCTTTCCGAGCCCGGCACCATCCAGCCGGAGCTACCGCTGGCGGTGCAGAAAGCCGTCGAGCGCATGCGTCTTTACTTTCACATGCCCACGCGGGTCGTGGAGCTGGCGCAGCTGAGCGGCATGAGCGAGAGCCACTTCAGCCGCCAGTTCAAAGCCGCGCTCGGCACCAGCCCGATCGACTGGCTGCGCCGCGAGCGCATTCATCAGGCGAAGCGCCGCCTCATCGAGAGCGATGACCCGGTGAAGGAAATCGCCCGCCAGGTGGGCTACCACGACCAGTTCTTCTTCTCCAAGGACTTCAAGAAGATGACCAAGCTCACCCCGACGCAGTTCCGCGAGCAGGAGAGGCAGGGCTGAGCGTCTCATCCCGCCTTCAGCAGCTCATAATCAATCGCCTGCAAGCGTGGCTGCTTTGGACCCATGCGTGGCACGCAGTTGAGAAGCGCTTTGGTGTAGGCGTGCTGTGGATTTTTCAGAATCTCATCCACCGGCCCCGTCTCGACGATCTGGCCGCGAAACATCACGGCGACGCGATCGGCCACGCTGCGGATGATGCCGAGATTGTGCGTGATGAGGATGATGCTCATGCCCAGCTCGCGACGGAGATCGGCGAGCAGGTCCATGATCTGCTTTTGAATGGTGACATCGAGCGCGGTGGTCGGTTCGTCGGCGATGAGCAGCTTCGGACGGCAGCAGAGGGCCATGGCGATCATCACGCGCTGCTGCATGCCGCCGCTGAGCTCGTGCGGGTAGGCGCGGAGACGCTTCTCCGGCTGCACGATGCCCACCTTATCCAGCCAGCGCACGATCTCGGCATCGCGATCCGACTTGGCGACATCCGGCCGATGCAGCGCGAGAGCCTCGCCGATCTGCGTGCGGATGGTGAGCACCGGATTCAGCGACGTCGTGGGCTCCTGAAAGATGTAGGCGATCTCCTTGCCGCGAATCTTCCGCAGCTCGGCAGGCTTCAAAGTGAGCACGTCATGGCCAGCGAGCTGCATCTCCGCCGCGCGAATCATCGCGGGAGGTTCTGGTAGCAGGCGAGCGAGTGCAAGAGCGGTCGCGCTTTTGCCGCTGCCGCTTTCGCCGACGAGCGCGAGGGACTCGCCGGGCTGCAACGTCAGATCGATGCCCTTCACGGCCTGTGTCGGCTCCGCGTCATGACGGCGGAATTCGATCTTCAAATCGCGGATGTGGAGGAGCGGCTCGGCAGGCATGGCGGGAAGGATAAAGGCGGACGCGAAGGTGTCATGCATGATCTCGCGTCCCGAGCACCAGCAGTCGGCCCAGCAGGTGCAGCACGAGCGAGGCACCGAGGAGCAGGAGTCCCGCATTCAGGATGCGGGCGGGATCCGAGAGCGTCTGCGCGGCTTGAGCAGGCGTGGTGATCAAAAGCGGCTGGAAGGTGCGCATCACCCCGCCGGTAAGCGGCT
>JBJONJ010000213.1:0-4150 GCA_046051905.1 Verrucomicrobiota bacterium | reverse complement strand
CACCCGCGTTGCAGTCGAGGATGTCGAGCGTGTCGATCTTCGAGAAATGGTGCTTCAAAGCGTAGGCCGTGTACACATTCGTGACGCCCGGGTCAAAGCCGCAGCCGAGCAGAGCCGTGAGGCCAGCGGCTTTGAATTTCTCCTGATAGGCCCACTGCCAGTGGTACTCGAATTTCGCCACATCACGCGGCTCGTAGTTCGCGGTGTCGATGTAATGCACCCCGGCCTCCAAGCAGGCATCCATGATGGTGAGGTCTTGATAAGGCAACGCCACATTGATGACGACCTCCGGTTTGAAGCTCTTCAGCAGCTTCACGAGCTCCGGTACATTGTCCGCATCGACCCCGGCGGTCTGGATGGGGCGCTTCAGCTCCGCGGCGATGCCATCGCACTTCGACTTCGTGCGGCTGGCCAGCATGATCTCACCGAAGACCTCGGGAAGCTGGGCGCATTTATGAACGACGACGCGGCCGACGCCGCCGGCTCCGATGATGAGGACTCTGTGGGACATGGAAGGAATGACGAATGCTGAATGACGAATGCCGAACTCCGGCAGGGCCGCGAGTCTAGCAGGCATGCCGGGAATGCAAGCAACGGAAAATCCTCGGGGCCGCTTGGTCGTGAAAAGAGGCTTGTCGCGAGCAGCGCTTCGTCGCAGAATCGGCGCCATGAGACGTCACCTGCTCACACTCCTCCTGCCTATCACGACGCTATTCGCAGCGAGTCCCGAAGTCGCCGAGTTCGGCTTTGATAGTCGCTGGAATGGCCTGCCGCAGGTCGAAGGCACGACTTTTCCCTCCTGGATCACGGGTGTGAGCCAGTTCGGCGGCACCTTTGTGGATGAGCCGCGCTGCTGGCGGGTGGATGCGGCGACACCGAAGGGCAAAGCCTGGGTCGAGATCGCCATCGACCGCTCGAAAATCCTCAGCGGCAATCTTCTGGCGACGCTGCTTTTTGACGCGGATACCGATACCGACTTCGTCGTTCAGCTCTTTGATTCCCAAGGCCGCGCCGTCGTGGTGGACCTCTTCGGCAACGTGGTGGACATCGGTCAGCAGGCCACCACCGACACCTTTGTCATTCCTTTGGAAAAACATCCCAGCGCTGACCGCATCGTGATCCGCCGGGTGCAGGGAGGCCTCCGGTTGCATGGCATGGTGCTTTTTCCCGTCGTGGCGGAGGGTGGGGCCGACATGGAGCCCGCTGAGCTGCTGGCGCTCGCGAATTCGCTCGGTGATCCGCTCAGTCCCGAGAACCCGCTGGTGTCCAGCATCCAAAACATCGCCAAGAAGAGCCAGGTGCCTGTCGCTCCGGTGAAGGCGGTGGTTCCATTCAAAACCAGCAAGGCCAAAACACACGCCCCAGCCAAGCCCGTCGTCTCCGGCTCCATGCCCGCAGCGCCGACGGAGGGTCTTCTCGCTCACTTGAGCTTTGATCAAAAGGACGCCACCGACAGCAGCCCTCACGGCAGCCATGGGGAAGTCCGTGCGGGCGCTGCCATTGTCAGCAGCGAACGCGGCCACGTTCTCCACGTGAACAAAAACCCGGGTCACAAGAGGTTGGCCAGCGGCGACTCCGTGGTCATCCCAACTGAGCGGAGCCCCAAGCTCAGTGACCGGCTTTCCCTCTGCGCCTGGGTGCGTTACCACAGCCTGCCGAAATCCTTTGGCTCCCAAATCATCTGGCATGGCGACAAGCGGCCCGGGCTCGACCCCTGGGTGCTGCATGTACTCTCCAATGGCAAAGCGGAATTCCGTTCCGACCGCTCTGTCACAGGCAAGCCGGCGTTCCGGCTGATTAAAAACGAAATCCAGCTCACCCCCGCAGGTGAAAGGCGTCCCACGCAGCAAATCGCCGTGCAGTCCCCGCTCTCGCTCGAAGCGGGACAGTGGTACCATGTCGTCGGCACCATGGACATGCTCAGTGCCCGCACCCGCACGATGCGCCTCTACATCAATGGTGCCCTCGTTTCCGAAATCCAGACACCGGAGGCCGTCGAGTACTCCACCGAGGGTATGTGGACCACGGTCGGTGCCGTCGAAGATGGCGGCTGGCAAAACCTCGACGGCGAGATCGACGACGTGCGCATCTACGACCGCGCCCTCACGCCCGATCAGGTGCAGGCTCTTTACAGCCAGCCGTGGAAATAAAGCTGCGCCGGTCGAGGTTCACCGTTTGACCACCTAACCCGAAGGCGGAGAGCGGCGTTTTGTGCGTTTGAGAGTGCGCTGTATGGCTGATTTTGATGCGGACGCCCCGCTCAATAGTCCCGGAAAGGCCCGCGAGGCTCGCTGGCGTCCATCTCGGCACGCCAGGCTTCAAAGCGCTCCCGCATCTGCTTGGCGATCTCCGGCTTCTCGGCGCTGAGATCGTGTTTTTCGCCCACATCGGTGCTCAGGTCGAAAAGTCCCCTACCCTTCCCGGATTCGACCCACTTCCAATTTTCAAAGCGAGCGGCTTTGTCGGCCCGGCGCTGCCAATACATCTCCCGTCGTGGTGATTTAGCCTCGCCCTGAAGCACGGGCAGCATGTCGTGGCCGTCGAGCTTCACGCCATCGGGCGCTTTCGCACCGGTAACTGCCAGCAGAGTGGGGACCAGTTCCAGCGAAGTGAGGAATTCATCTGTCACCTTGCCTGCCGGCACCTTGCCGGGCCAGCGCAGGATGAAGGGCACACGCAGGCCACCCTCCCACATCGTGCTCTTGCTGCCTTTCAGCGGTGCGTTGCCGCCATTGCCGCTGCCGCCGTTGTCGGAGTGGAAGATGAAAATCGTGTCTTTCGTGAGTCCGGACTTCTCCACCACATCCATCACCGCACCGATGGCCTCGTCCATGCAAGTCACCGCGCCGCAATACCGCGCCAGTTTCTCGTCCTCGACCTTCCCGCGATACAGGGTGACGTATTTTTCCGGTGCCTGCACGCCCTCGCCCTTCTTCTTTTCGCCTTCCTTCGTGCCTTCACCAAACGTGGAGGCGCTGTGCGGGGCATTGAAGGGCAGGTAAAGGAAAAACGGCTTCTTGCCCACGTGCTCGCCGATGAAGCGCAGCGCCTCGCGACGAAAGACATCCGTCACATAGATGCCCTTGTCCTCCTGCGTCCGCTCATTGCCGTGGAACATCGACGGCACGCCGTAACGCTCGTGCGCGTAGTAATCGATGCCGTTGTTGCCGTGGCCGTAAAAGAAATCAAAGCCGCGCTGCAGCGGCAGGTAGCGCTTTGCCTGCCCCATGTCCCACTTGCCCACGCAACCGGTCGCGTAGCCGGCTTTTTTCAGCATGTCGCCGATCGTCACCTCGCGCACATCGAGGCCCAGCGTCATCTCCGGAGACACGGCATACTCCTCCGGCGAAAACTTGTAGCCGTAGTTCACCATGTCATTGCGCACCATGTCATAGAGCCCGTTGCGCTGCGGATAGCGCCCCGTGAGCACGCTGCCACGCGATGGCGTGCAGGCGGGCCAGGTTACATAAAAGCTGGTCGCACGCACACCCTCGGCGGCCAGCTTGTCGAGATTCGGCGTGATGAGCGGCTTCGTGCCGATGCAGCCGAGATCGGGATAGCCCTGGTCATCGCTGATGATCAAAACAACATTCGGCTGCGCACCCAAGCACGCAGCCGAAAGCAGGAAGAGCAGAAACAGAACTCGCATGGCAGTCTGAACGACGGCACGCGGCGCTTTACTTCACTTTGAAGAGCTCCACGTCGAAAATGAGCGCCTCGTTCGGGCCGATGTCACGACCAGCGCCGCGCGGGCCATAGGCGAGACGGGACGGGATGTAGAAGCGGAACTTCGAGCCTTCCTTCATGAGTTGCACGCCTTCCGTCCAGCCGGCGATGACCCGATTCAGCGGGAACTCGATGGTTTCGCCGCGCTTGTAGCTGCTGTCGAAGACCTTGCCGTCGATCAGCGTGCCTTCGTAGTGCACTTCCACGGTGTCCGTGGCCTTCGGGCTCTTGCCGGTGCCTTCAGTGATGACTTTATATTGGAGGCCGGAGGCCGTGACTTTCACGCCTTCCTTCTTGGCGTTGTCTTCGAGGAACTTTTCACCTTTGGCGAGTGCGATGTCGGACATGATGGGATGAGTGTGGGGTTGGTTAAGAGGGCGCGAGACTAGCGGCTTCACGCCATCTGGCAAGCCCGTCCACCATC
>JBJONJ010000212.1:0-2519 GCA_046051905.1 Verrucomicrobiota bacterium | reverse complement strand
AGCTTCCATCCGGCGAAAACTCAAATGCAGGCTCGTTCCACGACTCGATAAGTCGTTTCACCTTCTTCCCATCCGCGTCCGCGAACATCAAATCACCCCGCTCGCGCAACCAGGCCAGCTTTTTGCCATCGGGCGTGAACTTTGGGCTCGAATCCGTTTGCGGATCATTCGTCAGCTTCGTGAGCGTGAAGCCCGTGCTCTCAAACCAGGCCTTCTTCTCGTCCGTAGGCACCGCTTTCCACACATCCGTCTGCCCGCCCGCGTCACTGACAAACACGAGCGACCTCGCATCAGGCGCAAACAGCACGCCACGCTCTTCCTCGGCCGTTTGCGTCACGCGACGCGGCTCTTTGAGCTCCGTGTCCATCACCCACACATCGCCACCAGCGATGAAGGCCATCTGCAAGCCATCCGGCGTGAAGTGAATGTCGGTGGCCTTTTCGAGCACGACGCGCGTGATGTCCGGCACCGCATCGGTGACAGCGTCGATGGCAATCTTCGCGGGTTCCTTGTCGCCGGGATGCCAGGAGTAGAGATCGAAGCGCACGCGGAAGACCAGCGTCTTGCCATCGCGCGAAATGGCGGAGAAAACGACGAGATCATCTTTGAAGTTCGTGATCGCCACGTGCTTGCCGCTGGCCAGATCGTGCTGCCAGAGGTTCCCATTGCGCACGAAGTAGAAGCCTTTGCCATCCGGTTTCCAAAGCGGCCAGCGGTTCTCGTTTTCATCGCTGATGACCTGCTTGAAGCTGCCATCCGCGCGATTGAAGAGCCAGATCTGCCCGGCACGCGAGCCCTTGAAGCCCTGCCGCCACCACGACTCCGAACCTTCGCGCATGAAGAGCACCTTCTGACCATCCGGCGAGATCACACCATCGAAGCCGTAGTCATCAAACAGCACGCTCTCGGCTTTGCGCTCGTTCGCATCGATGATGGCGAGGCGTCCGGCACGCGACTCGCGCATCCATGAGAAATCGCGACCAAACCCAACGAGCAGCCCTTTCCCATCCGGCGTCCACTCACGCAGATCGCAGCCATCGGTGTGAAACGTGAGTTGCTTCGGCTCGCCGCCGCTGGCGGGCATCGAGTAGAGCAGCTTGAAGCCCTCCCGCTCGCTGTTGAACGCGATTTGCTTTCCATCCGGCGAAAACGCCGCGCCGGAATCGAGCGCCGGATGCGTCGTGAGCCGCGTGGCGCGCCCGCCATTTGTCGGAGCCGTCCAAACATCTCCCTGCCACTCGAACGCCACCGTTTTGCCGTCCGGCGAGAGCGCGGGCTCGTGCACGAGGCGCACAGGCTCGGCGAGGGCGATGGCTGGAAGGAGGAGCAGGAAAGCGGTTCTCATGTCGAGACCAGTCAAACGCATGTCCAGCGCACGACATTAGCGGCGAATCGGTTTCCGAGAACCGATTTCCAAACCTCGTCCGATTGGCGAAATTTGAAGTGGAGCCAACAGTCGGAATTGAACCGACGACCGGCGGTTTACAAAACCGCTGCTCTACCGCTGAGCTATGTTGGCCTATCTTTTCGGGCCGCGAGACTAGCCGCAGTCGATGATTCGGCAAATGGATTTCCACCTTGGCGGCACTTCGTGGCGTGCTAGCAATGCGGCGCATGCTTTCCCTCGTTTTTGCCACGTCCAATGCCCACAAGACCCAGGAAGTCCGCGCCATGCTGCCGGGCTGTGAGATCTCCGACCTTCGCGATCATCCCGGCCTGACGCTGCCGGAGGAGACAGGCGAGACCTTTGAAGCGAATGCGATCATCAAGGCGGCGGGCGGCAGCGCTCATCTGCCGGGCGTGCTGGTGCTGGCGGATGATTCCGGGCTCGAAGTCGATGCGCTGGATGGCGCTCCGGGTGTGCGATCGGCCCGCTACTCGGGCGAGAAGGCGACGGATGCGAGCAATCGAGAGAAATTGAAGACGGAGCTGGGCAAGCTGACGCCGCAGGGGCCTTTCACGGGGAGGTTTCGCTGCTGCATGGCCTTGGTGAAGGATGGCAAAACGCTGCATGTGGCTCATGGCACGGTCGAGGGCACGCTGAGGCTTCAAGAGCAGGGGGAGGGTGGTTTTGGCTATGATCCGCTGTTCACGCCAGAGGGCTTCACGGACACGTTTGGTGTATTGCCCGCGGAAACGAAAAACAGCCTCAGTCATCGCGCCCGGGCACTGGCGAGCATGAAGGCATGGATCGAGGCGAATCTGTGAAGCGTGTCTGGATGCTGCCTGTCGCGTGGCTGAGTGCCTGCGTAGCACCGCTGCCTCCTCAGCCTGTTTTTCAAGAACCTGAGCCGCCGCCTCCGGCGATGCAGGTCGAGGCTCCGCCGGACTTCACACCGGCTCCGGAGGCTCCGGTGGTTTCGCCAGCGAAGAACCGGCCCGTGCGTCCGCTGATGGACGGTCAGGCTTGGTTGCATGAATTCGAGGCGGGTGGCGCGGCGTGGCAGGTGGTGGTGTTTGATGCACGGCACAACACGCTGAGCGTGGTGGATCAACCGGACTCGTGGGGCGGTGGCGGA
>JBJONJ010000211.1:0-5401 GCA_046051905.1 Verrucomicrobiota bacterium | reverse complement strand
TGAGGCGTTCCTCCATCTTCACGAGCTTCGAGCGCTCGCCTTCTTGCAGGCGTGAGACGGGAATGCCGGTCCAGTTGGCCACGACGCGGGCGATGTCTTCTTCGGTGACTTCTTCGCGAAGCAGAGTGTTGCGGGCACTCTTGCCCGCATCTTCGGAGCGGGCAGGAGTGCCCGCTTCACTTTGTTGAAGCTTCTTCTCCAAATCGGGGATGAGGCCGTATTGGATCTCACCGGCGCGACCGAAGTCGCCACGGCGTTGGGCTTGTTCGAGTTCGGTGCGGAGGCGGTCGATCTCTTCCTTCACCTTGCGGCCGGCATCGACGGATTCCTTTTCCTTCATCCACTGGGCCTTCAGCGCGGAGGACTTCTCTTTGAGATCCGCGATCTCGCGCTCGAGTTTTTCGAGGCGGGCTTTGGAGGCGGCATCTTTTTCCTTTTTGAGGGCCTGGCGCTCCATTTCGTCCTGCATGATCTCGCGCTCGATGACGTCGATTTCGGTCGGCATGGAGTCGAGCTCGATCTTGATGCGGCTGGCGGCTTCATCCACGAGGTCGATGGCCTTGTCCGGCAGGAAGCGGTCGGTGATGTAGCGATTGCTCAGCGTGGCGGCGGCAATGATGGCGTTGTCTTGAATGCGCACGCCGTGGTGGACTTCGTAGCGCTCTTTGAGGCCGCGCAGGATCGCGATGGTGTCCTCCACGCTCGGCTCGCCAACTTTCACCGACTGGAATCGACGCTCCAGCGCGGGGTCTTTTTCGATGTGCTTGCGATACTCATCCAGCGTGGTCGCGCCGATACAGCGCAACTCTCCGCGAGCGAGCTGTGGCTTCAAAAGATTGCCCGCATCCATCGCGCCCTCGCCTTTGCCAGCGCCGACGATGGTGTGCAGCTCGTCGATGAAGAGAATGATCTCGCCCTCGCTCGAAGTGACCTCTTTGAGAAAGGCTTTGAGGCGTTCTTCGAACTCACCACGGAACTTCGCCCCGGCCATCATGCCACCGAGGTCCATGCTGATGAGCTTCTTTCCTTTGAGCGAATCCGGCACGTCGCCCGCGACGATGCGTCGCGCGAGACCTTCGGCGATGGCGGTCTTGCCCACGCCGGGCTCACCGATGAGCACGGGGTTGTTCTTCGTGCGGCGACTGAGCACCTGCATCACGCGGCGGATCTCCTCATCGCGACCAATGACGGGGTCGATCTTGCCCTGCTTTGCGCGGGCGGTGAGATCGGTGCCATATTTCTCCAGCGTCTGGTATTTGCCCTCGGGGTCCTGATCGACCACACGCTGCGAGCCACGCACGGCGGTGAGGGCCTTCGAAACGGTGTCGTAGGTCAGCCCAGCCTGCTTCAGCACATCGGACAGCTCCGTTTTGGTTTTGAAGAGCGCCAGGAGGATGTGCTCGACGCTTAGATACTCGTCTTTGAGCTTCTTTTGCTCGTCCTCGGCCTTCGTCATGAGTTCACGGAACTCGCTGGAGAGATAGAGACTGCCCGAGCCACCGCTGACTTTCGGCAGCTTGGCGAGCACGGTTTCGACACCGCTCTTCAAAGCCTGCGCCGCAGCCGGATTCACCGCTGCTTTGGAAAACAGCGGCGTGGCGATCCCGCCTTCCTGTTCGAGCAGGGCGGTAAGCAGATGCACGGGCTTCAATTCCTGCTGGCCATTTCGTGTGGCGACGGATTGAGCGGCATTGAAGGCCTCTTGAAGCTTAACGGTGAATTTTTCAGGGGACATGGTTGGTGGTTGGGTTGGTTGCGTTGCCACGGTCTCTGCTCAAACCATGCCATACGGCCAAAACCACCTGCCAACCTTGATTTGTCGAGGCTTCGGCGGTTTTTGATGTGTCAAACTTGCGGAGCCTACCCGCGCTCGAATGGCACTCGGAAAGCCGTTGTGGCTCAAGTGTGGTGTGACACGAGCCTGGTTTTACGAAGCCTTTTTGACCACCCGCACCGCCAGGATGCGATCGGTGAGGGTGCTGAGCTTCACGGGCTTCTTTGGCTCATCGGTGAGCGGGTCCCGCACGAGGTAGTCGAGGCCTTCCTTCCCGACCACGAGCACCCAATGACGGGCTCCATTGGGCAACGGGTAGGCAATCACCGGGAAAGCTCCGGCCTTTAAAGCCTCATCCATCCATGCGTGGCGCGGGCGAGGGTGATAGTCGGCAGTGAGTTTGCCCTCCGTGACGCGGCTCACCGCGTTCCAGATCAGCCATCCCTGCGGCTGGAATCCATCGTGGTGCTTCAGCCGCTCATTGAGCTCCTCTGGCGAAAGCCGCACGCCGAGGCTGCTGGTGGCCATCGCCGTGCTGCACACGAGGCAGCCATGCGTGCCCAGCTTGCAGCCGGAGGTGCCAAGCTCGACCTCCTCCCAGCGGGGATCGGTCTGGCAAAACGTGTGTGGCACCTCGGGCAGCCGCACATGCAGGCACTCACCGCCGACCGCTTCGATGGAGGGGGTGAACCAGTTCCGCAGACTCTGGCAGCCGCTCGACAGGAAGGCGAGGATCAGGAGGGCGGCGTGCCGGCGCATGAGCACGAATTAGTGCTTGGCCTCTTCCTTCTTGCCATGGCCGTCGTCCTTGGCGTGGGCATCGCCGTGGTCGGAGCCATGGGCCTTGTGCATGCCTTCGTGCAGGCCCTGGGTCTCTTTCCAGGAGTGCTTGTCACAGGAAACGGAGGCGAAAACAAAAGCGGCGGCGCCGAGGAGGATCGTGAGGGGCTTCTTCATGGGGAATTTCGAGGCCGCCATCCTATCGCCCGAGTTTGAGGGCGCAAATGGCAATTCAGCGAGGTCACTTGCCCGCGATGTCCTGCACGAGCCGTGGCTGCCTGGCAGGATCGAGCCAGCGCAGCACGAGGCGGATGTTTTCGAGGCTCATGGCGGTGCAGCCGGAGGTGGGCACGCCGGGGTCCTGCCAGACGTGCATGAAGATGCAGGAGCCGTCACCCGGCTTGTTGGCGGGATTGTGGGCAATGACGGCTCCGAGGGTGTAGCAGCCGTTCGATGGAATCATGGTTTCCGGATTGACCCAGTCACAGGCCACTTGGCGGTCATCGATGATCTGGTTGTAGTGGCGGGAGCGAGGATCGTCGATACCGAGATGGTGCGAGGTGCAGCGGAGGTAGGGAAGGCACAGGCTGCGGGGTTTGGCGAGGCTGCCAAAGGCCAGCGGTAGTGTGAAGACGCCCAGGGGTGAGCAGCCATCGCCCTCTTGTTTGCGTTTCAGACCGCGTGGCGGCCTGTTTCCGTGCTCGCCGAGGCCCCAGGCGAGGCCGTGACGGCCGAGGGTGACGGGAATCGAGGGGCCATTCGATTTCCACAGGCCATCGGCCTTTCGTTCCAGGCGCCAAAGCGTGCCTGTGGTGGCCTTTGGATGACGAGCGAGTGTGAGCAGCACCTGCGAGCACTCCGGCGGCAGCGCCTTGGCGAGGCGGGGCGGGATCGCGGGTTCGGCGGCGCTCATGGAGGCGAGTAGAAGAACGAAAAGCGGTTTCATCAGGACCTCCGGGATCGAAGGTCAGCGATACTGCGGCGGTTGATCCAGCGGCAGCAGATTCAGCGGCGGATACTCGCTGGGGCGGATCGTCTGGCCTGGCAGGCTTGGTGCATCCTTGGCGAGCCACACGGCGATCTGGATGAGGCCGCGAGTGCCGGCGGGATGCGTCTCAAACAAGGCCGCGTCGCCTTTCACGGAGCGGAAGAGCAGGGGGGCATTCGTCTTCGGGCTGCGGTCGAGGATGAGGGACTGCTTGGCGGCGAGGCGGAGACTGGAGCGCTTCCAGGCGGCCGTGCCACCGGCCACGATGTCCTGGCCGTCGATGCCCACGGCGAGATCGAGCGGCATGGGCGTCATGTTTTGAAGATGGATGCGGTAGGCCTGGCTGGGCAATCCTTGGACAAAGAGAGCGCCACCGCATTGCTGCACATTGAGGAACTGGCCGGTGACCGCGTCGCTGAAGCCAAGCGCGATGGTGCCATCGCCGATGGTGGCGAGATTCTTGACCGCATCCGGCGAATCATCCTGGCGGGCGATGAGCGTCTCGAGATGTCCCGGCGCGGCGTAGATGGCCCGGGCGACGAGATGCGGTGTGGTGCTGTGCTGGGCCTGGGCGGCAGCCTGGCCGTTGTAGATCAGCGCGGTGTCCTGCTGCCAGGAGGGCAGCAGTGAATTCTGATACTGGCAGGAGGTGACGAGAAGCAGCAGGGCAGGGCAGAGCAGACGGGAAAGCATGCGAAAAACAAAAGCGGGGGTCAGGTCGGGGTAAGCCGGTAGGTTATACGCACGAGTCCGGAGATTTCCTCGACGGAACGGCTCACATCGCAGTTCAGCAGCTTTTCGATCAGCTCGCACTCCAGCTCAGGCACGATGTCATGCGCCTCGGCCAGCTCCCGCAGCGGATGATGGTGCTCGACGAGGCTGAGCGCCCCGGTCTCCGCATCCTGCTGCACGGTGGAGATGCAGCCTTCGGCGCTGCGGAGCTTGGAGAGCATCCTGGCCTTCGTCAGCAGATCGTCCGCGCCGGCCAGTTTGCGGGTGTAGGTATCCGTTTTGGCCTGAAACCAGGCGTAGAGCAGCTTCGCGGCTGCGGTTTCGCCATACACCCGCTGCGCCGCGGCCAGCAGACCGAGGGCGAGGGACGCGCCGCTTTCATCAAACAAGGGATCGAGGCGGTGGGTGAGACGGTAGAGCTTCTCCGGCCTGCCGGAGCCCTTCGCACGGCGGAAGGTGTCGATGAGGCCTTTCTTCACCAGATCATCGCAGTGCTGCTTCACGCCCATGTAGCTCATCTTCATCCGCTCGGCCAGTTCACCCGCAGTGAGGCCCTGCGAACGCTTCAAATGATGCAAAATGTCCATCACCGGCGTGTGGAGCATTTCTTGCAGGAGTCGAAGAGGCATGGGGGATGGTGGGAAGGTGCCGGGCGGGGTCAAGAAAGCACAGTGCCAAGCTTCATGAAAAAGCTGGGGAGGAACGTGAAAGGGCGGCTTGAGAGATGCGGGGGGGCAGGTATCGGAGGCACCGCTCCTCCGCATGCTCTCCGACACCATCGCCGCCATCTCCACCGCGTCCGGCGAGGCCGCGATCTCTGTGATCCGCCTCTCCGGCCCGAAGGCGCTCGGCATCGCGGCGCAGGCCTTCAAGCTGCCTTCGAAGCTCGTGACGCGTCGTGCCCATCTGGTCAGCGTTCTCGATGAAAACGGCGCGGCCATCGACTCCGGCGTGCTGCTGTATTTTCAATCGCCCGCCAGCTATACCGGGGAGGACGTGATCGAGTTTCACGGCCACGGTGGCGTGCTCGTCACGCAGCGGGTGCTGGAGCGGGTGCTGGCCTGCGGTGCGAGAGCCGCGGAGCCGGGCGAGTTCACCCAGCGTGCCTTTTTGAATGGCAAGATGGA
>JBJONJ010000210.1:0-10900 GCA_046051905.1 Verrucomicrobiota bacterium | reverse complement strand
CATGAAAAAACCGGGGCAATTTTTTTGAATTAACTTTCATAGTTTAACGAGAGTGTTAAAATATGCAATAGTAAGGATGAGAGGGGTGGGTCGAAATAATTATATGGAATAAAATCTACATAAATACTTTTCGTGTCCTATATTGAACCGGCCGCGGGTCGCTCCGATAACAACTCATGACATGGCGCATCATCACTGTTGGGAAACCGGTCTTTTCGTGGGCCAAAGACGCTGTGGAGATCTATCGGTCACGTCTCCAAAACTACACAAAGGTTGAGTCGGTTGTCATCAATGATGGACCATGCAAGCAGGTGGAGGAACGGCTCCTTGCCGCCTCCGAGAAAACACTTCGAATTATTCTAGACGAACGTGGGAAAACCCTCCGCAGCTTGGATCTGGCCCGCTGGGTTCAAGAGCGTCAGATTCGTGGAGTGAAAGCTGTCAGCCTACTCATTGGCGGCGCGGACGGTCACTCCGATTCGCTGCGCCAGGCAGCCGATGAGGTTTGGACCCTTTCCCCCATGACCCTTCAGCATGAGATCGCTTTGGTGGTGCTCTATGAGCAGCTTTATCGGGCGCATACCATCCTCAAACGGGAGCCATATCACCGCGAATGAACAAGTGGCCAGACGCCGCTAAACATACTTGCCGCCCGTTGCTTTTGCCACTGAACTGAGTCGCAGTTTTTCCACTTTTCCTCTTGTTGAGAAGTTTTGAGACATTAATGTTATTTTTTAAATTTTCCACGAGTCTGTCCTCAATGTCGTCGTCCGTTCTCAAAAACGTCATCCAAGTCAAGCCCGCGACAACCGCGCGAAACTCTCCGACGGAAGACACGCCCAGCATCGCTCCGCTGAATGCCTTCACGGAGTCAGAGGTGAAAGCCGACGGGGAGGTTAGTCAGGCGATGGGGGTTTTGATCGAAAACGCGCCGGTCGCGATGGCGATGTTTGATCGTTCGATGCGGTATCTGCTGGCCAACCGGCAGTGGGTCCGGGAATTCGGTCTGCAGCAGGTGCAGCCTCTGGTGGGGCGGAGTCAGTATGAGATCTTTCCGAATCTGCATCCGGGCTGGCGGCAGGTCTATGATCGTGCCCTGCAGGGTCACATCGTGCGCAGCGAGCACGACGCCCAGGGGGGGGGCGAGGTGTATCGCTGGGAGGTGCGCCCGTGGCGCCGCCTGGGGGCTGCCACGGTGGGAGGGCTGATGGTGACCTGCGAGAAGTTCACGCAGACGTTGGTCAAGGAAGTCCAGTCGTCCGACAAGCCTCACGAGTTCGAGCACACCTCGGCGATCACGCTGCCAGATCCTTTCGATTGCAATCTCGCGATGCTTTTGCTCGACGAGCAGGGAGTGATCCAACGTGTGAATGCCAGCGCGGCTAGGCTGGCGTTGGAGAAAGGCATTGTGGAGGGCAAGACCGTCCTCTGGGAGGCCTTCTCAGCTCCCAAAGGCTTCGCCGCATTGCGTGATCAGTGGGCCGCAAACCTTCCCCACCTCATCTCCTCCAGCGAGCATGCCGTGCGGCCGCTGTTGACCTTCCAAGCTGGCGAGCCAGAACCAAATTGCTGGCTGCTCACGGCGATCCAGCGGGGGAAAACGTCCCCTGCCGGTTTTCCAACCCTGCTGGCCGTCTTGGTTCCTGAGGATCTGGCACCGCCTGCCTTGGCTTTAGCTCCCGCCCCTCCGGCTGCCTTGCCGGCTTCGATATACCCACCCGCCACTGAAGTGGTCGTGCCGCCGGCTCCGGTTGTTCCTCCCGAGGCGATTCAAAAGTTGGAGAACGAGCTGTCCCGGGCTAGACAGGAAGTGCGCACCATGATGGAGGCAGAGAAAACCTTTGTGAAGCGTGAGGCGCGATTGCGCAGCTTACTCGAAGCCATTCCCTGCGGGATCTTCGTGCTCGATGAGCGTGGCGCCTTGATCTATCAGAACGAGCGCCTGTCCAAGCTCCTCGGGCGCGTCATCGACAAGGAGGCCGGCATCGAGGCTTGGCTCGTGCATGGCTGCCCCACGCAGGAACACCGGGAGCATGTCGCCTTAGTGTGGCGCGAGAGCGTCTGGCGCCGGCAGTTGACGCGGACCGTGTCATTGGCCACCGCGGACGGATTGCTCAAGGAAATTGAGTTTCAACCCGTGGCACTCACTGCCGGCGGCGTGCTGGTCAGTATCCAGGACGTTACGGAGAACTGCCGCCACGAGGAGCAGATGCGCAGCATGGAGGCCAAAATGCGCACGCTGCTGCAAAACAATCCGGTGGCCATCGTGCTCACCGACAAGTCAGGTGTCATCTTCGAGGTCAATCCGCAGGCCGAGCAGCTCCTCGGCCAGCCCAAGGCCGAGCTTCGACGCTACCCGCTCGATGCCTGGCTCGATCCCGAGAGTGCCACGGCGCGGCGCGACGCGCTCCGCGTGCTACGCAGCCAGGGACCTCAGCCTGAAGCGCTCGGTATCCGCATCAAGCGGACCGACGGCACGCTCACCGAAGCGGTATTGAATCTAGCTCTTGTGCCGGATGCCCAAGGGGAGCCGCATTGCACCGTGCACTTCTTCCTTCCCGCCATGGAGGGGGCGCAGTCGTCGATGGTCGCTATTCCGGCCAGGCTGGAAGACAAGGATGCACCGAAGCCGCCGTCTCCCGAGGCCGCGCCGCAATTCGTCATGGAGACCATCATCAGCGAATTGCTTGCCACCGATTCCAATGGGCGCATCGCCGCCTGGTCCACTCAGGCGCAGGAGATCTTCGATTTCGATGCCGCCACCGCCATCGGCCGCCCCCTGCATCTGCTGTTCCGGCCTTCGGATGCCACCGGCTTCTTTGCCGAGCTCGCGCAGCAATGCCTTTCGCCTGACGCCTTCTTTGATCACTCATTCTTTGGAGCTCACGGTCGGGTCAGCATGCGCATATGCGTGCAGAGCCGTGATGAAGGCGGCTACAGCCTTCGCATCCAGCGCGAAATGAATACCCTCCCTGAGGTGGTGCTGCGCGGTGACATGGCCATCGCTGATCCCATCGAGGAGGCGCCCACGACTAGGGCCAATACCCGGTCGCTAGGTGCAAGGGCCTTCCAAGTGGTTTCGCCGTCCAGCCATCGCTGGCCTGTCGTCGATCTCGAGCGTGAAAAGCTGATGCTGAGCGAAACGCATCACCGCATCAAGAACCACCTCCAGATCATCTCCAGCCTCCTGAACATGCAGATCAACGGCGTGAGCGACCAGCATGCCCGCGATGCGTTGCGTTCCAGCCAGAATCGTGTTCGCGCCATCGCCGCCCTTCACCAGCATCTTTACCAACTTGCCTTGGGTAGTGAGGGCACGTTCAGTGACTTCACTCGCGAGCTTATCCAGCACCTGCGCGAATGCTACGAGGTGCCGCAGGAGCAAATCGCCGTCGGGCTTTCCATCCAGGACGGCTGCATTGACCCCGAGTGGCTCATGCCCCTAGCACTTGCCCTGAACGAAGCGCTCTCGAACAGCTTTGAGCATGCCTTCCCGCATGGCCGTAAAGGCAGCGTCACCGCCACGCTTCGCTACTCTGGCGATCTAGGAGAGCTCATCATTCGTGATGACGGTATCGGCCTCCCCGTCGATTTTCATCCAGCGGAAAGCCCCGGCCTTGGATTGAAAATCCTCGCTGTTTTTGCTGACCAGATGCGTGGTCAACTTTTCGTCCAAGGGGCTCCTGATCAAGGATCGGAGATCAAATTGCGATTTCCGATTCACGCCACGGGCTCCTCGCATGCTGCTTAGCATATGACGAAGACCAGCTTCATGCGAGAGCGCTCTGGATCACGTGGCCGTGCACATCGGTGAGGCGGCGTTCGAGGCCGTTGTGGTAGTAGCTGAGGCGTTCGTGATCGAGGCCGAGGAGGTGGAGGATGGTGGCGTGGAAATCATAGACGCTAGTGACATCGACGGCGGCTTTCCAGCCGAACTCATCGGTCTCGCCGTGATGTTTGGCGCCGGTTTGCACGCCAGCTCCGGCGAGGATGCAGGTGAAGCCGCTGGGGTTGTGATCGCGGCCTGACGCACCTTTTTGGAAGGTGGGCATGCGGCCGAACTCGGTGCAGAAAACGAAGAGCGTGTCGGCGAGCAGGCCGCGCTGCTTGAGATCGAGAAAAAGCGCGGCGGTGGGCTGGTCGAGGATCTCGGCGTGGCCGGGATACTGCGTGGTGATGGTCTTGTGGCCGTCCCAATTGCCCACGCCTTCGCCCATGGCATACGCGCCGTTGAAGACCTGCACGAAGCGCACGCCCTGCTCGCACAAGCGACGCGCGAGGATGCAGTTTTTGGCGTAGCCGGCCTTCACGGTGTTCGTGGCATCGTCAGCGCCATACATTTTCAAAACGTGGGCCGGCTCACTGCTGAGATCGGTGAGCGAGGGCACGGTCATCTGCATCTTCGCAGCGAGTTCGTAGCTGGAGATGCGGGCGGCGAGTTCGCTATCGCCGGGGAATTTTTCGAGGTGGCGCTCGTTGAGACGCTTCAAGAAGTCAGCGGTCGCTTTGTCGCTGTTAGCGGAGATGCCGTCGGGTCGTGCGAGGAAGCGGATGGGGTTCTCGGCGTTGAAGGCGGTGCCTTGATACGCGGCGGGCAAAAATGCGGCGCTCCAGTTGTTGCCTGCGGCCTGGGGATTGCCGCGTGGATCGGGGATGGCGATGTAGGATGGCAGGTTCTCGTTTTCGGTGCCGAGCGCGTAGTTCACCCACGCACCGGCGGAGGGGAAGCCATCCAGCGTTTGCCCAGTGGACATGAAGGTCTCGCCAGGGCCGTGTGTGTTCGTCTTCGACGTCATGCCGTGGCAGAAAAAGAAGTCGTCCGCGCACCCGCCGAGCTTTGGTAGCAAATCGGAGGTCATCTTGCCGGACTGGCCGCGTGGTTTGAAGTCGCGCAGTGGTTTGATGAGGTTTCCCTGCTCACCTTGGAAGGTGACGACGCTGCCGCCCGGCATCGGCTGGTCGTGGTATTTAAAGAGAGCGGGCTTGTAGTCGAAGGTATCAACATGGCTCAACGCACCGCTGCAAAAGACCATGACGACACGTTTGGCTTTGGGCGCAAAGTGCGGTTGGCGAGCGGCAAAGGGACGCGCGGGGTCGATGATGGGACGAATAGGGCCTGATGCGGCCAATAGCTGATCTCGCGAGAGCAGATCAAGCAGCGCGATGCTGCTCAAACCGTGAACGGTTTGCTGGAGGAAGGTGCGGCGGTTGAGGAGGGCGTTCATTCGAGGAAGAGAAACTCGTTCGAGTTGAGAAGGGCGCGGCAGAAAGCTTGAAGGCCCTCTTGTTTCACGAAGGCCTCGGCGGTGGTGAGTTCGTCTTGGGTGGGCTGGCGTTGATAGACGAGTTGATAGGCGGTGGTGACGTTTTTGGCTTTGCCGGCGAGCTTTTCGGCTTGTTCGAGGAGGAAGGAGCTGTTGAAGAGATTCAGGGCTTGCAGTGGCGTGGTGCTTCTCGGACGGCTGGGGCAGACTTGGCCGCCATCGGGGGCGTCGAAAGCAGCGAAGATGGCGTCGGGCTCCATGCGGAGTTTGAGGGCGTAGATCATCCGGCGGTAGTCTTCGCGCTCGAAGTCGCTCGTTTCGGCGATCCAGTTGCGGGCGTAGTTGGCGTTCGGTTCGTAGAGCATGAAGCCAGGGCCGCCGGGGGTGAGATCGAGGCTGCCGGTGACGGCGAGGATGCTGTCGCGGATGACTTCGGAATCGAGACGGCGAGGGGCGAAGCGCCAGAGCAACGTGTTGGCGGAGTCGATCGAGTTGGCGCGGGAAGACAATGAGACAGGGAGAGGGGGAGACAGGGAGAGTTTACCTCCAGGCGAATTCTCCCCTTCTGATTCTCTCCTTGTCTGATTGTCTGATTGTCTGCTCGCCTGCTGGAAGGTCTTCGAAGTCAGAATGAGCCTCTGAATATGCTTCACGCTCCAACCGCTGCGGATGAACTCGCTGGCGAGCCAGTCGAGGAGCTCAGGATGCGTGGGTTTGAAGCCCATGTGGCCGAAGTCGCTCGGCGTGGCGACGAGGCCGGTGCCGAAGATGTAATGCCAGATGCGGTTCACCATGACGCGGGCGGGCAGTGGATTGCGCGGATCGGTGAGCCATTTCGCGAAGGCGAGGCGGCGCTGCTGCTCGGGGGCATCGGGCGCGAGCTTGAAGCTGCCGAGCTTCTCTTTGAATAGCGACAGCCCTTCCGGCGCGACGACTTCGCGCGGGCTCATGTGATCGCCGCGATGCAGGCGATGGGTTGGCTCCGGTTGCTTGAAGGTGCCAGCGTAGGCCATGGGCGGCTCGGTGAAGCTTTGCAGCTCTTTTTGCAGCGCATCGACCTTCGCGATGAGGTCGGCGGGCGCATTCGACGAGGATGGGATGGCTTTGACCTTTTTGTTGAAACGGGCGCTGAGGCGATCCGCGTGGCTGGCGACGATTTTCCAGGTCTTGGCGTCGTTTGAGACTTCGATACGGTAAGCGGTGGCGAGGCGGTCTTCAAAGGCTTTGCCCGTCGTGCTGCGATCACGGCTCCAGACGACGCGGCTGACCTCCTGAGGCTGTGCAAAATCGAACTGCACCCAGCCTTTTTTCTCTTTGGCGATCCAACTGCGGCTGTTGCCGTATTTTCCGTCGTTGATGTGCTGGAGCTTGTGAACCGGCGAGGGGCCGTAATCGCCACCGGAGGTCGTTTTGGCCTTCAAGGCGAGGTTTTCGCCGCTGGAGCCGAAGATCTCGAGTTCGTCGATGCAGGCGTTGTTGCTGAGACTGTCGTCGATGACGAAGCGCAGGTGTTTGGCGGTCGTGGGAGCGAAAAGATCGGTATTGGCAGTGTGAACGACCGATGGGCGGATGTGAAGTTTTTCAGAAGTCGTGGGCAGTTCTTCGAGCAGCAGCATGTCTGCCGACATCGGAGCGCGGGTTGGGCCCATGCGGAGGAGGATGCGGCTATCGCCGGCCAGTTCGTGCTCGCCGAGGCTTTTGAAGCTGCTCCAGCGTTTTTTGCCAGCGATGGCGGGCGTGCCATCGGCGAACTGGCGTTGGTTGATGGTGCCGATCTCGGTCTGTTTGCCGTTCGTTTCGAGAATGAAGCGTGCGTCCGGCGCATGCGTGGTCCACACGCCCCAGCTCACCCAGACGCGATGCTTGCCGCTGCGTTTCGGTGTCCACGCGACGCAGTCGGTGCCGGGTGCTTCATCGAAGTAGCGGTAGCTCTCGCCGATGTTCGGGAAGCGCTGCGCATTACCGAGGTCATTGAGCTGGCCTGGCTCGGTGCCGGCATCGTAATCCGTGGCTTTGACGCCTTTGGGTGTCTTTAAAAAGGCGGCCTCCTCTTCGCCCATCGTCACGCGTCGGCCGAGCGCGGCCTTCGGCTGATACTCAGCGAGCTTTGTGAGGAGCGGCGCGAGCTTGGCACGGATTTCAGCGGCCTTTTTCTCCTGCGCGGCGAACTCGGGCGACTTGATCGGCCGATCGGCATGTTGCACGCCGGAGAAGACGGCCTGCATGGCGTAGAAGTCGGTCTGCGTGACGGGATCGAACTTATGGTTGTGGCATTTGGCGCAGCCCATGGTGGTGGCGAGGAAGGCGGTGCCGGTGGTGTTGACCATGTCGGAGAGCTCGTCGGCTCGCTGCATGAGCTGCAAATTCTTGTCCTGGCCCTTCACCCGATCATACGGACCTCCAACGATGAAGCCGGTGGCCACATCTGCGTCACAGGTATCGCCCGCGATCTGCTCGAACATGAAACGGTCGAAGGGTTTGTCGGTGTTGAAGGCGTCGATGACGTAATCGCGGTAACGCCAGGCGTTCGGGCGTTCGTGATTGGTTTCAAAGCCGTGCGAATCGGCGAAGCGGACGACATCCAGCCAGTGGCGGGCCCACTTTTCGCCGTAGTGGGGAGAGGCGAGGAGCTGGTCCACGAGGGATTCGTAAGAGGACAATGAGACAATCGGATGGGGAGACAATGAGACTGGTTCTTTGCGCATCTCATTGTCTGATTGTCCCAATGTCTGATTGTCGATGGGCGGGAGGCCGGTGATGACGAAATGGGCGCGGCGGGTGAGGGTGCGGGCGTCAGCGCGGGGAGACATCGAGAGGCCGTTCTGTTTGAGCTTGGCTTCGATGAAGGCATCGATGGAAAGTAGCTCGGGCTTTAGCCCGAGGGATTCGGCTAAAGCCGAAGCCACTTTGAGCGGCTGATAAGCCCAGTGATTCACACGGGGATCGGTGGCGGCGGCTTTGTCTTCGGCGTTTTCGGGCCAGACAGCGCCGGAGTCGATCCAGGCTTTGATTTTGGAGATCTGATCGGCGGTGAGGGGCTCGCCTTTCGGTGGCATGCGCTCGTCACCGGAGGCGGTGATGCGTTGGAAGAGCGGCGAAGCGCTCGATTTGGCGGGAATGATGGCGGGGCCGCTTTCACCGCCTTTGAAGGCGTGTGGCTTGGCGTCGAGGCGGAGATCCGCCTTTTGCTTTTCGGGGCCGTGGCATTCGACGCAGCGCTCTTTGAGAAGCGGACGGATTTCGCGGTCGAAGTCCTGACTGAATAGGACGGATGGGACCGATAGGACCGATAGGAGCAATGATTTCATAGGCCGAGGTCGTTGCGGGCGTGTTCGAGGTGGGTGCGCATGGCCTTCGCGGCGGCGGTGGGGCTGCGGGCGAGGATGGCTTTGAGGATCTTCGCGTGGTCGGCGACGGCGAGGTCCTTCGTGACGCGGCTGTAGCCGTGCTTGAGGCTGGTTTGCAGCAGTTCGGAGAGGCTCTGAATGAGCAGCGCGGCGATCTTGTTGCCGGAGGCTTCGGCGAGCAGGCAGTGGAAGGCCATATCCGCCTCGACTTGCTCTTCAAAGGTGCCTGCCGCTTCAAAGCGAGCGTGGCTGGCGGTGAGCGCCTTCACATCAGCGGTGGTGGCGCGGTCGGCGGCGAGTCGGGCGTTTTCCGGCTCCAACGCGAGACGCACCTCGATGAGCTGCTTGAGGCGCTGCGCCTCATCCGGCACGAGCAGGTTCAGGGCGCCGTTGAGCGGCTTGTGCAGCTTGTCCACGACGGTCATACCGCTGCCCTGGCGGATTTCGAGCAGGCCTTGCAGTTCGAGCCGCTTCGCTGCCTCACGCACGACACTGCGGCTCACGCCAAACTTGGCCGACATGTCGCGCTCCGTCGGCAAACGACGACTGGTGCGGGCGATGCCGATGATGCGGCGGGAGACAGTTTCGACGAGGGAAAGGGACATGGGAGAATTGGTCAGACCAATTTTCAATACGGGCTGGTGGGCACTTTTTTCACGGAAACATGCCGCTGAGGCCTCGCAGGCCTGAGAATCCCACGTTGAAAAGGGCCTGGGTCGAAAAAACGGGTTGCTATCACAGGTGTGTGTGGCACTCATCGGGCCACCAAATCGCGGGATGGAGCAGCCCGGTAGCTCGTCAGGCTCATAACCTGAAGGTCGCAGGTTCAAATCCTGCTCCCGCAACCAATTTCAAAAGCCCGCTGTCCTCGTGACGGCGGGCTTTTTGATTTCCGGGCTTTTCCTGCTCGTGCGGCCTGCTATCTCATGGGCCGCCATGAACAACTACCTTCTTCTCGGTTTCTCTTTTGTGCTCGTCAGCTCCGCCGCGCTTGCCGCAGGCGGTTTCTACGGCGATCCGCCGGACGCCACGCACCCCTGGGCCATCCACGACATGAATCGTCCGCAGCCGCTGCGGGTGGAGCCGGGCACGAATGGCTCGCCGCCTTCGGACGCGGTGGTTTTGTTCGGCGGCAAACCGGAAGAGATCGAGAAGTGGATCTCCGACAAAAATGGCGAGCCGACCAAGTGGGAGGTCAAAGACGGTGTGCTGCAATGTGTG
The DNA here is from genome assembly GCA_046051905.1 of Verrucomicrobiota bacterium. Taxonomy (GTDB): domain Bacteria; phylum Verrucomicrobiota; class Verrucomicrobiia; order Verrucomicrobiales; family Verrucomicrobiaceae; genus Prosthecobacter. The sequence goes on along the minus strand of JBJONJ010000210.1, from coordinate 1,068 downwards.
CCCGGCAGCGGCTACATCCGCACGAAGGAAGAATTCGCCGACTGCCAGCTTCACATCGAGTGGGCCGCGCCAAGCAAGGTCGAGGGCGATAGCCAAGGTCGCGGCAACAGCGGTGTCTTCCTCATGGGTGCCGTGGAGGTGCAGGTGCTGGATAATCACAACAACCCCACCTACTCGGATGGCTTTGCCTCGTCGATCTACGGCATCAATCCGCCTGCGGCGAACCCGCTGCGAGCGCCGGGCGAGTGGCAGAGCTACGACATCGTCTTCCGTCGGCCGATCTTCAAAGACGGCAAGGAGATCGATCCGGGCTACATCACCGTCTTTGTGAACGGCGTGCTCACGCAGGACCACACGCCACTCGAAGGCGGCGGCGGCCACATGAAGCGCTCCTCGCCGAAGGCCTTCCCTGAAAAAGGCCCTCTCAAGATCCAGGACCACGGCAATCCCGTGCGCTTCCGCAACATCTGGTATCGCCCGTTGCCGAAGCGCTTCGTCGAAGGTGGTGAGTACAGCCGCATGAGCGAGGAAGCCACGGCGAAGAAGCGGGCGGAGATCGCCAAGGGCATCCGTGAGGACGCGGCGAAGCTCGAAGGCCAGGCGAAGATGCTGCGCCTGCTCGAATCGCTCTGCTACGCGGACGACGAGGCCGCACGCGGCAGCGCCCTGGGCATGCTCGAAGGCATTGTGAATGAGGCGAAAGCCACGCCGGAGGCGAAGCTCGAATCGAAGAAGGGCGACCTCCTCAATGTGACGAAGGCGCTGCGCTACCTGACGAAATTCCAAATCCTGCCGGAGGACATCGCGGCGAAAAAGGACCTCGAGGGCATCGTGAAGGCCCGCGAGTGGGAAAAGAAGAGGTGAGTCTTGAAGGCCCGGCCGAGCACGCCGGGCCTTTTTTTGCCCATCCAGAGACCTCGGCGGGGCGTAACGCCATCGTGCCCAATGTCTCACGTCTCATTCTCGTCCTCGGTGACCAGCTCGATGCTGCATCGGCGGCATTGGATGGGTTTGATGCGAAAAAGGACGTCGTCTGGATGGCGGAGGTGAAGCAGGAGTCGGCGAAGG
>JBJONJ010000209.1:0-3596 GCA_046051905.1 Verrucomicrobiota bacterium | reverse complement strand
AAGACATGGCCTTCACGGTGCATTTGGCAGGCTAGGATCGTCAGCAACACCGGCTTCCCATGTCGCGCACCGACTTCGAGTGTGACCTTGGTTTCAGCGGCGAGGTGGACATGGTGACGCTCCATCTTGAGCAGGCCTTTTTCACGGATCGAGTCGAGGAAACGAGTCGCCGTGCCGTGGTAGAGGAGTTCGGGCGGCTCTTGAGGCGCATACTCCAGCTCGACCTCGACCGAATGCCCCTGGCTGGCCCGGATGCACGTGCCATCCGCGCTGAACTCGAAGCGCTTCTTCGCATTCGTGATGACAACATGCTCCAACTCGTCGCGAGTGAGCGCCCGGCCCGCCTTGGCACAACCATCGAGCAGGGCCTCGAGCTCCACCCATCCGGCAGAATCGAGCGTGACATGCGCCGCCGATGGCTCATGCCGCAGCACGAGGCTGAGGAACTTGCTGGCGCTGGTGGTTTGGGAGGGAGACATGGGGAGTTGTGAATGAGTGAAGGGTGAGTCAGTAAGTCGATTCGCGGCGGTTGGTTTGGTAATTGAGGGATTCGAAACTCACTGACGCATCATTCGATCCCGTTTCATCCGATGACCTGTTCAGCGAGGAGGTTTCGGATTTGGGCGAGGCTTTGTTCGTTGTAGAGCTGGCTGTCTTTGAAGACGGTCTTTAGCTCGCAGTCATGGACCTCCTCCCAAGTGGCTTGGTCTTTGAGGTAGAGATCGCCTTTGGCATCGCGAAAGACGGCGGTGAGGCCCTTGGCGCTGCGCTTGGTGCCATCGTCGGTCTTGGGGGCTTTGAAAATCTCACGTGGCTGGTCTTTGACGACGGCAAAGGTGGCTTTCGCGGCGTAGCCATCCGTGTCACGGGTAACGAGCTGGTAGGTGTACGAGCCGATGCCGAAGACGATGTTGGTGCTGGCGAAGCCTTTGGCCTTCAGACCCTCGCAAATGGCGCGGGCACGTTCCATGGTAATCGAGTCACCGTAAATGAGGCCGACGTGAGGATCGAGAATCTTGTAGCCCTGCGGGCTGGTGGCGCCGCCAAAGACCTCCCAGAGGCACTGGATGGCTCCTTTGTGCTCCGGGGTGCCAGCGGGAGCCGATGGATCGCCGCACACGATGAGAACGGGATCGCCGGTGTCAGGCCTGAAGACGACCTTCCCGTCGCGGGCGAGGATGCGGTCCTTCAACGTGACGGTGAATTCCGTCATCACACGCCAGAAGTCCCAGCTATCCGAGACGATGCTGACAATGCCTTTGGGATAAACCTCGGTGATGAGCCGCCGGAAGGTGCCAAGCTCGTCTTCCATACCGCCGGCGCACATGACGCTGTGCTCGGTGGCCGCCACGCTGCCTCCGACGAGTTCTTTGTCGCTATCGGCATGGTAGTACTCCTCCACGAAGTCGATCGCGGGGATGGTGTCCGTGCCGGTGAACGAGGTGAGGTGGGCGGCACCGCTCATTCTCGCGGCCTCAAAGCCGAACATGCCACGAAACGAGAAGTCATGGCCCTGCCAAGGCACAAAGGCCGTATCTCCGACGGTTTCCATGGCGTAGTGATCCAGCAGCCGACGAAAGTAGAAGGCGGTGGTGGCGCTGGTGCAAGGCCCCCACAGCGTGGTGCTGAGGATGGTTTCGAGGTAGTTTGTCAGCCAAAAGAAGCGGGCATCCGTGTTGTAGATGACGAGCTGCGGCACGCGCAAGGGGACGAGGCTGCCCTCCGGCAAGGCCATGATGCAGACCGGCAGATAGCCGAGGTTGTGGAGATCGGCGATGTGCTGGCTGCCTACTTCGTTGGGTCCGAGGTAGGCATTGATTCGGCGGGTGAAGGCCGCAAGGACCTGCTCGCGGGGCTTTTGGAAGAAGTCTTCGTTCCACTGGCGGATCAGGTACTCCTTGAGGAAATACTGAAGGCCGAAGAACACGACTTTGCTCGTGTCCCCGCGACGGGTTTTCCGCGGTGTGAAGTTGGTGAAGATGATGCTGGTCTCGTCGGGATACTGGCGGCGGTGATCGACTTTATAGCCGTCGATTTGGGTGATCGGGTTCATATTATTCGGTGATGGGGATAAGGTGAATGTTGGCGGGATACTCGGCGGCGGGCTGGAAAGAATCGGTGGTGCCGATGGATGCGAAGCGCTCAAAGAGGGCGTCATAGCCTTGGGAGAAAATGCCGTGGGAGACGAAGAGATGGCATTCCGCCGCTCCGGCTTCCTTGAGCGCATCGGCGAGATTGATGAAGGTGCGGCCGCCATCGCAGATGTCATCGACGATGATGCAGGTGCGGCCGCTCACGTCACCAAGGACGTGCGGCGGGGCGAGCCGGCCATCCGTGACGCTGCGAGATTTCGTGGCGACCACGACATCAAGCCCTAGCAGGTCCGCCAGCTTGGAGGTCTTTTTATACGCTCCGGCGTCAGGTGAGACCAGTATAGCGCGGGGGCTCTTCACGCAGGCGCGGATGTAATCGGCCGCCGCAGCGGTGTTGGCGATGGGAAGGCAGCGGTCAAGCAGCGCGGGGCCGACATCCGAATGCGGATCGAAAACCTCGACTTGGGCGACTTCCAGGCTGTTGATCAGCCTTGAGAAGACCTTGAGGCTGAAGCTTTCGCCGCTGGTCATCACGCGATCCTGGCGTGCATAAGGCAGATACGGGAGCGAGAGTGTCATGAGCGACGAGGGAACTCCGGCCCGCTCGAGGGCATCGACGGCCAAGAGAAGAAGCATCACATCATCCCCGCCGCGAATGCGCGTGAGAATGCGGACAGGGCTGCCAGCCTGCGGTGCTGCCTCCAACCGGAAGTGAGTCTCGCCGCCCGAGAAGCGAAAGGTTTTGTAGGGAAGGGCGATGGTGTTTTGAGTTATCTTCATGTTTTTGGGTGGAGGTTCAGATTTCGAAGAGGAAGCCTTTCTTTTTGAGGCGTTCGTATTTCACGGGGTCGAAGCGGAAGAGCTGGGCGGGGCGGTGGGGGCCTACCTGGTGCTTTTCTTTGAGGGGGATGAGGAGGTCGTAGGAGAGGGCTTTTTTGCGGAAGTTGCGTTTGTCGAGGGGCTCGCCAAGGACGGCTTCGTAGAGGCGCTGGAGCTGGGTGAGGGTGAATTTCGGCGGGAGGAGCTCGAAGCCGATGGGCTGGTAGGTGAGCTTGCCGCGGAGACGGGTGAGCGCGGTGGCGAGGATGTCGGCGTGGTCGAAGGCGAGCGGCGGGAGGTCGCTGACCGGGAACCATTTCGCCTCGGCGGCATCGGTGGCGGCGGTGACGGTCCCGGGCTTCACCAGCGCGAAGTAGGCGACGCTGACGACGCGCTCGCGGGGATCGCGTTTCACGCTGCCGAAGGTGTAGAGTTGCTCGAGGAAGACCTCGCGCAGGCCGGTTTCCTCCTCGAGCTCGCGGCGGGCGGCTTCTTCGAGCGTTTCCTCGACGCGGACAAAGCCGCCGGGCAGCGCCCACTTGTCCTTAAAGGGTGCGAGACCGCGGCGGATGAGCAGGACCTGCAATTCGCCGCCGTCGAAGCCGAAGACGACACAATCAACGGTGAGGGCGGCGCGAGGGTATTCGTAAGTGTGAGGCATACACTATGAAAGTGTAGAATTCA
>JBJONJ010000208.1:0-5793 GCA_046051905.1 Verrucomicrobiota bacterium | reverse complement strand
TACCGACACAGAATTGCCTACCATTATCGCTAAAGTCGATTCGCTCGGACTGTCGGCCAACATCGTAAAGTTCATCTGGGTGCCAAGATCAGTCGTGCCAGTGTTTCCTGGTTTGGAGGATGGCTATGTCTTTGGCCTAAACAAAAGGAAAGACATCATCTTCTTGTTCTTGAGTAATATGGCTCTGAGTGCGGTTACCGCGAGAGAGAAAAGTCAGGTGATGGCTCACGAACTTGGTCACAGTTTGAGAGGCATTGGCCACTATGAGCAGATTGCCATGTCTGGAACTGATTTACCCAAGCATCATCTGATGTCGAAGGGCGGGGGAAACCCCATGAGTGATTCTGTTCCCGACGCTTCGGGTAAGCATTGGTATGTGAAAGAGTCTGAATCTGTAAAAGTAGCGCCAGCGGAATCAATCTCACCTTGAGGCATCATGACAACACACAGCCCAACAGTGCGCTTGATCACAGCGGTTGCCATGATTTGGATGGCTGCCGTGACATGTCATAGCTCGACGCTGCCACTTTGGCTGAACAGTGACGCCTCTTTGTTGCCGCCCGTGGACGAGCAAACGAGGCTAGAGGTAAAACAACTCATCGCTGAAATGAGAAGGAATGCCCCAGAACCAGGGGCTTCTACCACGTCTCTACCACTCGGCTACACCAGGCCAGCCACACGTCTAGTTCAGCTCGGAGAACTTGTCGGACAGTCACTTGTCTGGGATTATCTCGTTGAGCCGGAAGTAGTCGATAAACAAAAACTTGGTTCTTCGAACTTAGATGACTTCAATGCCGCCCAGAGTGTCGTGCTCTCACAAAACGGTGACGTTAAGCGCGAGGTGTTGATGAGGCTGCATAACGATCCTGGATTGTCTCAGTGGCTGCTACCATTGCTCCGATTGAGAATGGCATGGCTTGAAAGGGCCATTGATGAAAGCCGCACCTTGCAGGTGGTCTCCACGTCAGAAATAGGCGGGTTGGAAGGATACCTGAACGCACATGGCACCGAATCGGACATAGACACCTTGAATCGGATCGTGGCTCGACTGCGCGAGGCTCATTTTGGTGAATCAACGCTCAAGGTGTGGCTTTCGCCGGACAAACAACGCAACGAGATCAAAGAGGCACGACGCTTATTGGCGTTGCATTCAAATCCATACTTCATGGGCATAGCAAGAGTGTTGAAAGCTCACGGAGTTGAGGTCGCTGTGCCATCGGTCAGCAGTCCCCAAGAGACACTTGCTCCGCGAATCGCCCAACTACCACCATCGAAGAAGGCACCCGAAGCAAAGCCCGCTTCAACACCGAGCGAGGAACCGACATCATCAACGCCGTGGAGTGTGATCGTCATCTTGATCGTGGCGGCAACTGGCCTGCTGTGGTTGTTGCTCAAAGGGCGGAAGTGATCGGCCTGCAACGTCATCGACAACGGCAAGTGTGGCTCGCACAGCTCACCAGCTCCGCACCGTTGCCAACCACCGAAGTGCTCCGCCCGCTCCCGCCCCTGCCACGAAAGACACTGCGGCTTTCCGTAACGCCGCAGCTCCGCACCGGGATGAACCACCCGCCGTTCAGTGTGGCTCGCACAACTCGCCAGCTCCGCCCCCAAAGCGGTAACTACGACACAATGCGGAAGTAGGCCGCCACCCGCCCAGAGCGGCGGGCACCGGCGGCCTACTGTGCGCTCGCATCTCCTCGCCACACTACAGCGCATTGTGTGTAGTTACCTCCTTCCCGGTATCAGGCTGCGACGTTCGTGCCTCACTGTGCAGCGGCAACGCTCAGGCCGCATGGCCGTCAGTCGCCGCCAACCAGAAGCATGGTCGTAGCGAGTCAATCACGCCAGCGCCAACCACCCCAAGCCCCGCCCCGCTGTCATGCCTCGTGCTCCCACCGCCCGGCGCAAGCCACCACCTACCCGCGCTGCCCCTCACCAGCCACGCCCACCGCTTTTGAAGCTCCGCCCCGCTACGGGGTACGAACCGGGCACCTAGGCAACCGATTGACCGGGGAAATGAGTAACCCTTTTCGAGGCGGAACAATCCCCGGGAACATCACTCCCCTTGCAGCGTCAGCGCGGCTTCCGTCACCGCCTTGCTCGCTTCCTGCTCATCATTGATCACCACCGTTGCACCGAGTCGCTTCAATCTCTCCACATCACTCGCAAAACGGGCGCGGGCGAGCACCGGGATGTCCGGACGCGTGCGGCGGATGATTTCCAAGGCGTGTGCGTTGATGAGTGCATCGGGGAACGTCAGCGCGACGAGGCGCGCTTTGGAGAGTTGGGTCAGTTCCCACGTTTCTTCGTGCGTGGCATCGGCGAAGAGCACGCTTTGGCCCTGGCGCTTCAGCGCGCGGACGGTCTCCGCGTTCAATTCGACCACCAGAGTGGTCACGCCGCTGTCGAGGAGCTCTTTGTTGAGTTTTTCGCCCACGGGGCCGTGTCCGCACACAATCGCGTGATCGGCCATGCCGCGGATTTTTTGCCGCAAGTCGCCCAAATCGGCTGTGGAGGCCTTTTTGCCGCCAAAACCGAGTTTTTCGAGCCGGGCCGAAATCGGCCCTCCGAGCCGCATCAGCGCTGGAAGCAGTCCCATCGACAAAGCGGACGCGGAGAGCAAAATCTGCTGCGCCGCGGGTGAAAACAGCGACGCCTCACCGGCCTGACGCAGCAACACGAGCGAAAACTCGCCCGCGCTGCTCAGACCGAGGCCCGCCATCAACGCCTGACGATGCGCGAGGCCGAGCTTCCGCGCGATGAAGGTGATCAGCGCCGTTTTGAAGAGCATCAGCAGCACCGTGACGATCAAAATGCTCTGCCACTGCTTCGCCGCCTCCTTCACATCAATCATGAGACCCACGGTGACGAAGAAGAGCGTCAAAAACAGATCCTTCACCGGCATCACGTCCGCGAGGATGCGGTGCTTGAAGATCGACTCGCTCACCGCCAGCCCCGCCACGAAAGCGCCGAGCGCGAGGCCCAGTCCGAGCAGCCCGCCGGTGAACGCGAGGCCCACGCAGCAGCCGATGACCGTGAGCGTGAAGAGTTCGCGATTCCGCGTGCGCGTGACTGCATTCAGCAGCCAAGGGATCACCCAGCGTGCCGCCACACCGGCCAGCAGCACAAACAAACCGCCGCGCCAGGCCAGACTGCCGAGGCTCGCACCCAGCGCGGTCTTTTCACCGCCCTGTGGCAGCAGCAGCGGCACAAACAGGAAGAACACGATGATGAAAAGGTCCTGAAAAATGGCCACGGCCAGCGCCATGCGCGCGCCCGGGCTGCTTTCGAGCCCGAGATCCTGGAAGCTCTTCAAACTCACCGCCGTGGAGCTCATGGCCAGTGCCACAGCGCCGACACAGGCTGCCTGCCAGCCGTTTCTGAGCATCAGCAGCACCGCCGCGCCGAGGGCGATGCACAAACCCATCTGCGCGCCGCCGCCGCGGAGGGCAAAACGCCGCAGGTATTTCAATTCACCCAGCGAAAACTCCAGCCCCAGCGTGAACATGAGCAACACCACGCCAAACTCCGCCATGCTCGCGATGCGCACCTGCGAATCGTCTCCGCCGAGCAGCGCCATGACGCCGCTGTTGGCGATCACGACGCCGCAGATGAAATAACCGGCCAGCAGCGATTGCTGGAGCCGCAGCAGCAGCAGCGAGACGAGCACCACGCCCGCGAGCATCACCGCCAGCAGGGCGAAGATGGGCGGAATCGTCTCCGCAGCGGCGATGGGCAGCATTTGAATCATGTTTCGTTCCTTTGCTGGCCGCGAGGGCGCTTTTCAAGCCAGCTTTCGCTCCCCAAAACACCTCGGAACCGGGAACCGTGGCCAAGAAACCGGGGGCCAAACTTCCCGTTTGCAATCCCGCCGCCCGCGTCCAGAATCGCCGTCCGCAAAGCCCGGGGCGCAAGCCATAGGCCGCGCGTCAACAAGGTCGGGCCGTAGTTCAGCCTGGTAGAACGCTTGCATGGGGTGCAAGAGGTCGTGAGTTCGAATCTCGCCGGCCCGACCACTGTTGTTGACGCCCGGGCTCAACGCGCGACAACCACAAGAGCAGTTGGACTCTTGAGCCAACGTGAACCGGCGAAAAAGTCCCCGCAGACCGGCTCAGTTCGCCTTCTCGCCCTTCTTTTTCTTCTTTTTGTCCGTCTTCCGCTCGGGATCACCGTTCCAGCGCTGATCCTCCCAACGCGGGGGCTGCATGCTGGCGTTCCAATTGTCGAAAAGAGCGGTCAACTCGCTCTTCTTTGCGGGATTCTCGGCGCTGAGGTCGCGTTGCTCGCCGGGATCGGTGGCGAGGTTCACCAGCATCGGCTCCATGTCCTTCGAAGCCTTCACGAGCTTCCAATCGCCCTGCCGCACGGCGTGTTGAACGCCAAATCGAAAGTAAAGCTCACGCGGCGCGAGCTTGTCGATCTCGCCTTTGAGCAGCGGGAGCAGGTTCACGCCATCGAGCATTGTAGTCCCGGCTTTAGCCGGTTCTGAGCCGCCTGAAGGTGGAACTACAGAACAAGCCGTCAGCGCCGTCGGCAGCACATCGAGCTGAATCACCGGATCATTCACCACACGATTGCCAGGGATCGTGCCTTTCCACTGCGCCATCCACGTCACGCGGATGCCTCCTTCCCACACGAACCACTTCCGACCACGCAATCCCATCTGCTCGGCTTCGGGCGAGGCGCCGCCGTTGTCGCTGATGACAAAGAGGAGCGTGTTTTCCTCGAGCTTCAGATCGCGCAGCTTCGTCATCACCGTGCCGATGGCCTCATCGGCCTCGCCAATCAAAGCAGCATAGCCTTGCTGGCGTTTGTCGAGGTGCTTGAACTTCTCCAGCCAGTGCGGCGAGGCCACGATGGGCGAATGCACGGCGTTGAACGACAGATACAGGAAGAACGGCTTCTCCTTGTTCGCGTCGATGAAGCCGCAGGCCTCCTTCGCATACACCGGCGACGTCACCGGAGCACCTTCGAGCTCTTTGAGCAGCTCGCTGCCGCGATAAAACGACGGTCCTTTGCCCTCGCCGAGATTTCCGACCGTTCCCATCGCGAAATCAAAACCACGCGCCAACGGCATGAATTCGGGCGCGGTGTCGCCGAGATGCCATTTGCCGACAATGCCCGTCGTGTAGCCCGCAGGCTTCAAATGCTGCGCCATCGTCTTTTCGCTCAACAGCAGCTCGCGCCCTTCCCGCGTCGGATTCGCATCATGACCCGTGCGCGCTTGATAACGTCCCGTCATCAACCCCACACGACCCGGCGAGCACACACAGCCGCTCGAATAGCCATTCGTGAAGCGCACGCCATCCGCCGCGATGCGGTCCATGTTCGGCGTCGGAGCCAATTTGCCGCCGTAAGCACCCGGCTGAGCCCAGCCCATGTCATCGAGGTAAAAAAGGACGATGTTCGGCTTCGTGGCCGCGCAGAGCGACGTGCCGAGGGCGAGGAGAACGAGGAGTGTTTTCATGGTTTGGGTGCTTCAGGAGTTTAGGGCGTGGCGGGCTGACGTTTCTTGGCTCTTTCCATGTCGCGAGCCTTCTTCCTTTCTTCCTTGGTCATCTTCTTCGGCTTCTTCTCGGCGGGCGCGGCCATGTTGTAGCGCTTCTCACCCGCTTTGACTGGCTTTGCCATCTCCGCGAGCCAGGCATCGTGGAGCTTCGTTAGCTCCGCCACCTTCTCGGGCATTTGCTTGGCGAGGTCGTTGGCCTCCGACACATCCTTGCTCAGATCAAACAGACCCAGCTTGTCCTTCTCACCCACGAGCTTCCAATCGCCCGAACGCACCGCCCACCA
>JBJONJ010000207.1:0-5268 GCA_046051905.1 Verrucomicrobiota bacterium | reverse complement strand
CTAGAATCACCTGCTCAAGAAGTGGGAATTGTACTTGGACGTCCATCAACTGCACCTGTTTTGGTCCGATAATGGGTTAGTCGGCCTTGATTAGAAGAGTTATGCGTAGGATTTGGCAGGTTTGCCATCCGATCTTTAACCATCGCAGCCCGAATATGAAATTTAAAGGAACTCGAGATAATGATAGGCACTGATGGTATGAAGCCTTCTAAAGCAGCCGCCAAACACATGACTACTGCCATCAAAAAGTCGTAAACAAGCCGCTCCACATTACTACACATCAATAGGCAGCGTGGGCCAACCATGCTTAATCTTAGAACCCTAATTTGCATGAAGGGTAAAAAATCAAAAAAATTGTGTTCTGGCAATCATTTTTGTTTTAGATAATCTTTTTGCTTAGGTGGAGTTGCGAGCGTCTTCTCTTCCATTACTCAAGCATTGTGAACACTCCTGCGGCGGCTTTCACGGAGATTTTCTGGTTGGCGGCATATGCCTTCGCGGCGGCCATGCGGATCTCAGAGTGGGGGCCGTCTCTTAGCCAGAAATCCAGAGCATCACGCAGTAAGAAGGAGCCGGGATACATGAACTGCTGGGTAGTGAGCACGGGGCGGGCTTTGAGGGCCTCGAGGTAGGGTTTGAACCATCCCGCACTCATGCAGCAAAGGATGATGGGGCATCCGTGGAGGTGGCGGTATCGAGGGGCGAAATCGACAAAGGTGCGTCCATGAGGCCGTTGTGGCCGATGAAGGCGGTCAGATGGCTTTTGCGTTCGCGGAGGTTGGCGAAAAAGGCTTCGAGGCACTGATGGATGTTTTTTCCGCGCCAGGCCTCGGCGATGAGGAGGCAATCCTTCGAGGCATGGCGGTAGCTTCGGCGCTCCAAAATCTCCGGCGTGGGGTTTTCCTCGGTCTTTTCGAGCTTCCATGCCTTGTTGCGGCCAAACACCGATTTGAAGCCGTCGGTGGTTCCCCAATACAGATTGTTCGCCACGTCATCGCCGTTCCCGATCTTCGCGGGCACCTTGGCAATGCCCTGATGCTCGTTGTCGGCCAGGGCGACGAAGACATGGATACGTCTGGGATCAGAGTACGCCTGCTGGCAGGCCAGCAGGCAGAGCATCATGATCCACGCCTTCATAGGCTCAGAACTTCAATTCTTCCCCAAAGATCATCCGCGCCGCTTGGGCCACGTCTTTATCTCCTCGGCCGCTGAGATTGACGAGGATGATTTGGTCTTTGCGCATCGTGGGGGCCACTTTTTTGACTTCGGCGATGGCGTGGGAGCTTTCGAGGGCGGGAATAATGCCTTCGATCTGGCTGAGTTCCTGGAAACCAGCGAGCGCTTCGGAGTCGGTGGCGTAGTTGTAGGTCACGCGGCCTTCATCATGCAGCCAAGCGTGCTCGGGGCCGATGGCGGCGTAGTCGAGCCCGGCGCTGACGCTGTGGGTCAGCTCGATTTGACCATCGGGATTGGCGAGGAGCCATGTTTTCGTGCCCTGGAGCACGCCGAGGCGTCCGCCTTGGAAGCGGGCGGCATGGCGTTCGGGGATGATGCCATCGCCACCGGCTTCCACGCCGGTCATGCGCACGTCTTTGTCATTCAGGAAGGGATGGAAGAGGCCGATGGAATTGCTGCCACCGCCGACGCAGGCGACGAGGAGATCAGGCAGGCGTTCTTCTCGCTCCAAAATCTGCCGACGAGCCTCCACGCCGATGACGCGGTGGAAGTCACGCACCATCATCGGGAAGGGATGAGAGCCGAGAGCGGAGCCGAGGATGTAGTGCGTGTTGCGGACGTTCGTCACCCAATCACGCATGGCTTCATTCACGGCTTCCTTGAGCGTGGCCTGACCGGCGGTCACGGCCACGACCTTCGCGCCGAGGAAGCGCATCCGGGCCACATTGAGGGCCTGGCGTTCCATATCGACCTTCCCCATGTAAATGGTGCAATCGAAGCCAAAGCGGGCGCAAACCGTGGCCGTGGCCACGCCGTGCTGACCAGCTCCGGTCTCGGCGATGATGCGGTTTTTGCCGAGACGACGTGCCAGCAGGATCTGGCCGAGGGCATTGTTGATCTTGTGGGCGCCGGTGTGGAGCAAATCCTCGCGTTTCAGGTAAATCTTGGCTCCTCCGAGCTTTTCGGTCCAGCGTTCGGCAAAGTAGAGTGGCGTGGGGCGGCCCACATACTCATGGAGGAGGCCGTCGAGCTCTTTGTGGAAGGCGGGGTCGGCCTTGGCCTTCTCGTAATGATCGGACAGCTCGGTGAGGGCTGCCATGAGCGTTTCAGGCACGAACATGCCACCGTATTTGCCGAAATGGCCGTGGGCGTCGGGCAGGACTGGAAGGGTTCGGGAGGACATGGCTGGAAAGGACGAATGACGAGTTCTGAATGATCGAATAAGGCTGAAAGCAGGCCGCCTCAAGCCCGGCTTGATGCAGGAGCGAGAATCACTGCTGCTAGAAGAGGTTCGACATTCATCCGTCATTCGGATTTACTCATTCGTCATTCCCGCCGCCATGCCCGCCCGCCAGTTTGCCTTTTTTGACCTCGATCACACCCTGCTGCCCTTCGACACCCAGGCGCTGTTCTGCAATTTTGTGCTCCGTCGGCAGCCGTGGCGGGTGTTTTTGCATGTCTTCTTTCTGCCCTTCGCCCTCGCCCGGGCTTGCAAGCTGGCCAGCACGGACACGGCGAAGAGGGCCTTCAACGCCTATCTCTGGGGTATGCCGGTGGAGGAGTTGCAAAAGCTCGCCCGCGAATTCGCCGCGACGAGTGTGGAGCGCTGGATCTACCCTGAACTGCGGGCGGAAATGCTACGTCATCGGCATCAGGGCCGCGTTTTGGTGCTGAACACCGCCAGCCCGGATTTTTACGCCTACGAGATCGGCCGCGAGCTGGAGTTTGATCACTGCATCGCCACGAAAATGCTGACCGGTGCAAAGGTGCCGCTGCTGCCGAAGCTGCCGCGAGGCAACAACAAGCGTGATGCGAAGATCACCGCCATGTGCGCCGATGTGCCTGGCGTGCTCGAACTCACCGACGCGGAGCGGGCGAAGTGCTGGAGCTACTCCGATAGCCATGCCGACCTGCCTCTGCTCGAATTCACCGGGAACCCGGTGTGCGTGCATCCCACGCTCAAACTGGAGCCGGTGGCCAAACAACGCGGCTGGCCCATCCTGCGACCTGCTCGGCCTTACCGGACTCGTTGGGGAAACATCTTCCGCATGGTGCTGCAAGTCTGTGGCATCCACTCGGAGTAGCTGATGCATCAATCGTCGCCGTCGCCCTGCGAGATGTTGCCGTAGAGCTCCGGGAAACGGCGTTCGAGCGACTTGGGCGTGATGTAGCCGATGAGCTGTGCCTCCTGCCAATCCGCCAGGCCCCAAAACTCGTGAGGCAGGGCCAGAAGTACGGCGGTGCAGGTGGGCATTTTCGGCACGCTGGCACGGGCGAGGATTTTATCCGCAAACTCATGCAGGCCCGGGTTGTGGCCGAAGACGCAGACATGGTTCCACTTCTCGTCAAAGCTGCGGACGGCATCGAGAATCACTGATGGCTGGGCCAGATAGAGCTTGGAATCCAGCAGCAGGCTATCCGCAGGCATGGCGAAGGTCTCGCGCATGATCTGCGCCGTGCTCAGGGCGCGCTGCGCGGTGCTGCTCACCAGCCTGTCAGGCGAGGGCAGCAGCTTCTCACCGCCACCACCGCCGAAATAGGTGCGGTGAAGAAAGGCCGCCACGGCGGGCGCTGCCCGTCGTCCTCGTTCATTCAAGACCCGGTCATGATCCGGCACACCCGGCTGATCCCAGCTGGATTTGGCGTGGCGGATGATCGTGAGGTACTTCAAGCGGCGCGTGTGGAAGCGCCGTGTTTGGCATGCGTGCCGCCTTGTGTCAACGCCCGCGGTTCATCGCGAGGCCGACTCGAACGGGCTCTCATCCTTCACCGCCGCTGGCTCCGGCCGTGGATTGAGCGAGACGATGTAGGCCACGATGTCCCGCAGCATCTGCTCGTCCTCGATGAAGTTCGACGACAGCACCATCTTCGCGCCGTTCACATCGCCCTTCACCGTGCCGCGCTGGCCGTTTTTGAACTTCGCGATCTGCGCCATCATGTACCATGCCTGCTGGCCGATCAGCGGCGGATTGGCAAAGGCGATCTCGCCGCTCGCGTTGTAGCGGTGGCATTCCATGCAGCGTTCTTGGAAAAGCATCTGGCCATTGGCGAGGTCGGCGTTCTGCACATCCTTCTCGATGTCCGCAGGAATCGTGCGCGGCATCGTCGTGAGGTGTGCCACCACCGCCTCGGCCTGCGCGGGTGTGAGCTGCTTGGCGATGCTGCCCATCAAAAACGACTGCGTGTCCTCCGGGTGGTGCCCCCGGCGGCCCTCGCGAAAGCTGGCGATCTGGTTCTTCGCATAGTACTCCGGCAGCGCCGCGATTGCGGGTGACTTCAGTTCCGCCTTCCCGCCGCCATCCATGCCGTGGCAGGCCGAGCATACCCTTTCAAAGAGGACCTTCCCGTCCTTCATCTCGGCCGTGACCATCGGGATCACCGGCGAGTCTCCGGTGGCGGCATTCTCGGTCTTTTTGGCCGTCGGTTTGCGCGGAGCAGGCTCCGGCTGCTTGATGAAAAACGATGCGGCGGTGATCACCGCTGCCGCAACGAGCAAAAAGAGGATGGGACGTGCCTGTGCCATGTGACCTCAAACGAATCTTCCCACCGCCCCTTGGCGTCCAACGCCCGCTTTGCCTCTTTTGGCACAGTGAACGCCAAAACATGCACGGCGGGTGCATCTTTGGGATTCAGGCAGCCACGAGTTCACGCATAGGCCGCACGGAGACGGGTGGGAGCTTCAGCGTGCTACCTTCTTCCAAGTAATCCGCGACCAAGTCCTCGGCGATCAGAACGAGCTTCTCATAGACCTCGGCCTCTGTGTCACCGTGACAACAATCCCCGCACAGATCCGGGATGCTGCCCACGAAGACTCCATCCTCGTCACTCCAGCGGACGAGCTTTAGATAGCGTTCGGCGACTTGTTGGATTTGTGTTCTCATGCATTGGTCTCCCTGATGCGTTGTTTGACATGCCTTTCCTGATAATGATGCGCATCTTGCCCATCTCGTCCATCGAGGATCACGAACCGGGCTACTTTCGGATGTTGAAACTTGCGGTGATCACCCTTGCCCTGGCCTTTGACGAGGGAAAAACCGGCCTGTTCCAGGTCGCGAATGAGTTCTCGGATTTTGCGCGGCATGGCGAGGGCAA
>JBJONJ010000206.1:0-3399 GCA_046051905.1 Verrucomicrobiota bacterium | reverse complement strand
TCGCCGATGAGGCGGTTGAGGCGGCCTTCGACGCGGTCTTCACGCATGGCTTTGCACAGGAAGGCGACCCACTCCGCCTGCGAGGCATCGAGGGACTGTTTTTCGGCCCAGCGCTCCAGATGAGTGACGTTGATGAAACCGGCGCGGATGCCATCGGCGAGGTCATTGAGCGAGTAGGCGGTGTCGTCCGCCCAGTCCATGATCTGGCATTCGATGCTCTTGAAGCCGTTGCGTGCCTTGCCGGGTGTGAGCTCGACGGGGAAGGCCTGGCCACCCATGGCGAAGTCGAGCCACGTTTCCTGGTCGTCGTAGAGGTAGTGGTTGGTTTTGCCGGCGGGGCGCTCGGTGAAGAGGGTTTTGTATTTCAACACGCCATCGAGAAGGGCACGCGAGGGGTTCATGCCGGCACGGCCTTCGCTGAAAAGCGTCTGCGTGAGGATGCGGAGGGTCTGCGCATTGCCCTCAAAGCCGCCGTAGGGCTCCATGAGGCGGTGCAGCGTGCGCTCGCCCGCATGGCCGAAGGGCGGATGGCCGAGGTCGTGGCTGAGGCAGGTGCTTTCGACGAGATCGGGATCGATGAAGCACTCCTCATCGAGCACGCCGCCCTGCTGGCGGAGCCATCCGCAGATGCTGCGGCCGATTTGAGCGACCTCGATGCTGTGCGTGAGCCGCGTGCGGTAGAAGTCGTATTCGCCGGAGAGGAAAACCTGGGTCTTGCTCTGCAAACGGCGGAAGGCGCTGCTGTGGATGATGCGGTCGCGGTCGATCTGGAACGCGCTGCGATACTCGCCGTCGAAGACTTTGCGCTCGTGGAGCGTGGCGGTGTCGAAGGAGTTGTAGAAGCGGTTGGCGGGCATTGCAGGCGCGAGGCTAGCGCAGGATTCCCCGCCGCGGAAACATGAAATATGGACGTAACATCCTTCCCTGGCGGCCTGTTTCAGCGCCCGCCCGCCATGAAACCGCTGCTTCTGCTGCTCTCCCTGCTCCTCGCCTGTCACCCGGCCCTCGCGGCACGGCCGAATGTCCTCTTCATCTACGCCGACGACTGGGGCTTTGGCGACCTGGCCTGCCACGGGCATCCGCATGTGAAGACGCCGAACCTCGACCGGCTCGCCCGCGAGGGCACGGACTTCCATCAGTTCACCGTGTGCAATCCCGTGTGCTCGCCCAGCCGCACCGCCATCGTGACCGGCCAGTATCCGGCACGGCATGGCGTGCATCAGCACTTCGCGGGTCATGCGGAGAATGTGGCACGTGGCATGCCGGACTGGCTTGATCCGAAGGCACCGCTGCTGCCACGCACGCTGCATGAGGCTGGCTACGCCACCGCGCACTACGGCAAATGGCACCTCAGCGGCCAGGAGAAGAGCATGAGCGCTCCGCTGCCTGCCGAATACGGCTACGACGATGCCGCCGTGTGGGTTGGCCCAGGTCGCGATGTGTTTGAAGGCACGAGCCTCGCCAACGTGTCCGCCAAAGAAGGCCCCATTTACCAAACCACCGCCGCCACGGAGAATGCGTTGCGTTTCATCCGCAGCGTCAAAGACAAGCCTTTCTATCTCAACCTTTGGCTGCACGAGACCCATCACCTCGTTGCCGCCTCCGATGAGGACAAAAAAGAATACCCCGACACTGCGGAGCCGCAGCGCACCTACTACTCAGCCGTCACGCGTGCCGACAAACAAATCGGCCGCGTGCTCGCTCTGCTCGATGAACTCAAGCTCACCGAAAACACGCTTGTCTTCTTCTCCAGCGACAACGGACCCGAAAACTCGCACGCCAAGCCCGGCGAAAAGTTTTATCACAGCGTCGGCACCACCGGAGGCCTTCGCGGACGCAAGCGCAGCCTCTATCTCGGCGGCGTGAACGTGCCCTTCATCGTCCGTTGGCCTGGCGTCGTGCCCGCAGGCCGCGTGGACAAGACCAGCGTGCTCGCCGGTGTCGATGTCATGCCCACGATCCTCGCTGCGCTCGAGGTGAAAGCGCCCGCTGGTTATCAAAGCGATGGCCTCAACGTCCTCGCCGCTCTCAAAGGTCAGCCGTTCAAACGCGAAGCACCCGTCTTCTGGGAATGGCGCGGTCCGCATTCCCAAGAAGCCGATTGGCCAACCCACGCCATCCGCGATAGCGATCACGTCCTGCTCCACGATGAAAAATTCGCCCGCATCGAGCTCTACAACGTCATCACCGACCGCGAGCAGCAGCAGAACCTCGCCGCCAAGCAGCCTGACCTCGTCGCCACGCTCAAAGCGAAGCTCGACGTCTGGCGCAAAACCCTGCCCACACCCTTTGTGCAATCCGGTGGCCGCACGCCAGTCGCCGCACCCAAAAAAGCGCCCACCGTGGACCGCTCCGCTGCTTTCCAACGCTGGGACAAAAACACCGACAACACCCTCACCCTCGAAGAATACACCCACGGCCTCGCGAAGAAGGAAGATGCCCCAAAGCGCTTCCAAGCCTTCGATAAGAACAGCGACGGCAAATTGACCCGCGAAGAGTTTGTCGGGGCGAAATGATCTCACGCCAACTCTGAAGGCGTCAGCATGGTAGCCATCTTGCTCCGCAAGATGAGCCGAAGACATTCGACAACACCCCGGCAGCGAAATCCGGTGGCGCTCAGTGTTAGCCACACGCTGGGTTCCTCTCGCGGAGCGAGAGGACTACTTTGCTTCGCTGGATCGAAATCGATCAGCCTAGCGCTTCGAGCATCACTTTGAGCTTCGCGAGCTTCTCTTCCCAGTCGGTCTTCCGCTGCTGATGCTCGTCGAGCACCTTTTGCGGGACTTTGGAGGTGAAATTCGTGTCGGCCAGCTTGGCGGTGACCTTTTCGAGCTCGGATTCGACTTTGGCGACTTCTTTGCCGACACGGGCGCGTTCCGCTTCGACATCGATGAGGCCGTCGAGAGGCAGGAAAAGCTCTCCCAGAGGCGTGAGGGCCGCTGGAGTGCCTTTTTTCGGCTGGTAGGCCGCATCGACCTCCAGTGGCTCGGCATTGAGAAGGATGCGCAGGACCTCGATTTCGTGCGCAGGCAGCTCAGAGGCCGGTTTGAGCACGAAACGCACCTTCTTGTTGATGTTGAAGGTGCTCTTGAGGCCGCGACCCAGCTCGACGGCCTTGTACTTGTCGTTCGCGGCCTGCTCGTCCTCGGGAAGGATGCCGAAGTGGGCGAGTTCGTCCGCATCGAGCGGCTTCGGCCAAATGGCGAACATGATGCTCTTGCCGCCTTGGTTTTCGGGAAGGTCGGCATTGAAGCCCATGCCGTGCCACAGCTCTTCAGTGATGAAGGGCATGAAGGGATGGAAAAGGCGCAGCGTGTGGCCAAGCACGAAGTCGATGACGGCGAGGGTGTTGGCTTTGCGCTTCTCGTCGGTGCCCTGGAGCACGGCTTTGCTGGCCTC
>JBJONJ010000205.1:0-3041 GCA_046051905.1 Verrucomicrobiota bacterium | reverse complement strand
GAGGACGGAAAACGCCCTTGGATGGCGCGTCATCTGCTGCAACATGCGGCGGCATCCTCGCGTTGTATCGCCACCCCCAAATCCCCTCATGAATCGTCGTCATTTCCTTCTCAGTTCGATTGGCACCACGCTGGCGTTGCCGAGCATGTCTTCTCTCATGGCGAAGTCCGTGGGCGGCTCTGTGCAGGCGGCGAAAGGCGCGGGCATGGGTGCTCGGCGCTTTGTGGCGATCGGGAACCTGCTCGGCTACCAGACGAAGAGCCTGTTTCCGACGACAACCGGCCGGAATTACGAGAAGACGACGCTGCTGGAGCCTTTGTGGGACATCCGCGACAAGATGACGGTCCTTCGCGGGCTCGATCACGGCGTGAAAGGCGGCCATTTCGCGGTGCATTCGTTCCTTTCCGGCGTGCTGCACTCGGAGGCGCAGAATCGCCCGGATGGCAATGTGACCATCGACCAGTACCTCGCGGACGAGGTGGGCTTTGAGACGCGGTTTCCGTCGCTCACGGTTGGTTCCGAGGGCGGCATTCATGGTGGCTGTCAGATCGCGTGGACGAAGTCGGGCGTGCGTGTGCCTCCGGTGACGAATCCGGCTGAGTTGTTTGAGAAGCTTTTCGTCACCGATTCGAAGGAGCGTCAGGCTCGTCGGGCGCAGGAGAATCAGGTGCAGGCCTCCATCCTCGATTCCGTGCTGGAGGAGGC
Organism: Verrucomicrobiota bacterium; assembly: GCA_046051905.1. Lineage (GTDB taxonomy): Bacteria > Verrucomicrobiota > Verrucomicrobiia > Verrucomicrobiales > Verrucomicrobiaceae > Prosthecobacter. The sequence continues at coordinate 2,336 of JBJONJ010000205.1, read as the reverse complement.
GAACCGTCTTTCCAAGAAGGTGAACAAGGAGGACAAGGACAAGCTCGACGAATATCTGACCTCCGTGCGCGATGTGGAGAAGCGCCTCGAACTGCGCCAGCGCTGGACGAACCAGCCGAAGCCGAAGGCGCCCTTCGACAAGCCCGCGAATCGCAATGCCGTCGAAGATCTGCCGCTGCTGTATGAGATGATCGCGCTCGCCTTGCAGTCGGACAGCACCCGCATCGCCACGCTGGAGATTGGCGGCGACTTCATGCCGCAGCATCTCGGCATCAAGAAGGACTGGCATGGCCTCTCGCACCACGGCAATGACGAGGAGGCCATCGCGAGCCTCATCACCTTGGAAAAATATCAGATCGAGCACTTCGGCAAGTTCGTGGCCCGTCTCTCGAAGATGAACGACGGCGAGCGAACGCTGCTCGACTCCACCACCGTGCTTTTCGGCAGCGGCATGGGCGATGGCAATTCGCACAAGAACTCCGACCTGCCCATCCTCCTCGCCGGCGGTGGCTACAAACACGGCGAATACCGCGAAGTCCCCCGCGAAGGCATCAATAAAGTGCCGCTGTGCAATCTCTTCGTCGATATCGCCCAGAAGATGGGCGTGGAGACTGATTCGTTCGGCAGCAGCACGGGACGCTTCGCTTGATGCCGAGCGGCTTCGATGCTGACGAAGTCTGTGGCGTCTTTCCTTTCCCTTCGCCCCTGCATGTCCACCCAAGCATTTCACGAATTTGCACGGACATGGCTCCGCCGCGATCTGAATTCCGCGGACCAGATCAACGTGCCATCATCGGTGATTGCTCCGGCAGCGTTGCGCGAATTCTATCAGACTTGCGGTGGCGTCTCTGAACTCACGCGAGCACATAATCAGCTCCTTGCTCCGACGGAAATTGAGGTGGTGGACGGGTATCACATTTTTTACGATGAAAATCAGTGCGTGGTTCGATGGGCTTTCCTCGATGCAGACCGCACTATGGATGACCCTAGTGTGTATCAGGGGGTTACACTCGATAATGGCTACGAATGGCATTCTGAGGACATGGTCTTGTCGGATTGGCTTCAGCTCATGTCACTTTGGCAGCTTGTGAACGGAGGTTATGCCTTTGGGGCTTATGCGTCGGGCATTCCTGACGGCAGCATCCGCGTGTAAGCAAACTTCCCTAGAATAGGTGGCCATATCGATGGCTCGACTCGGTTTTACGGCGTTCCGGGCCAGTTGATCTGTTTGTCTGGCCCAGACGGCATTCCTTCTGTTCATGCAGCGGGAGCTACACCTGCTGACTTCGCCCTTCTATCTTCCAAATTGGGCTTTAACTGGGACTACTCCTGCGAAAATGAATAAGCAGACTTTTTGCGCCAGCAAAGTAGCCATCTTGCTCCGCAAGATGAGCTCAGCAGTCCCGCCAACACTTCACGTTTTCTCCGTTCGATGACGAAATCCCTTCTCAACTCCCCACGCTCCTCTCGCGGAGCGAGAGGGCTACTTTGCTTCGCGTTTGCGGCCACATTCGTCACCGCCGCTGACGCACCACCGAAGGTCGTGCAGCATTTCCTCAGCAAATACTGCCTCGAATGCCACGACGCGGATGTGCAGAAGGGAGACCGCTCGTTTGAGAAGTTCGAGCTGCCGCTAAAAGGGACTGCCGATCTCATCGAGGCGCGGGACATCATCGACCAGCTCACGCTGAAGGAGATGCCGCCGAAAAAAGCGGACCAGCCGAATGACGAGGAGCGCATCGCGATGATCCGGGCGCTGCGGGACGGCACGGTGGTGGCTTATGGCAAGCTGCAGAGCACCGGCAGCCGCACGGTGATGCGCCGACTTTCCAGTCGCGAGTATGAAAACACACTCGCGGTGCTGTTTGGGCGTCGTGTGGACACGCTGGGGCTCACGGCCGGTTTTCCGAAGGAGAAGACCACCGAGCACATGGACACCATCGGCAAGTCGCTCGTGACCTCCGGCTTCCTCGTCGATCAGTATTTCCAATCCGCGAACCGCCTCGTCGAGACGCGGCTCGGCAAACCGGCGACGCCGCCGAAGGATTGGAAGTTCAACAGCCACTTCGTGCAATACGAGGAGCTGCAAGGCTCGCACAAAAGCGCCTTCAACTACCGCTACCTCAATATCTACGAGCAGCCGAACAGCGACACGCGCCAGGGCGGCTACGGCCACATCGAGGACTTCAAGCAAGGCGTGCCCGTCTCCGGCCTTTACGACCTCGAAGTCGAGGCCACGGCGATGCATCGCGACACGCATTACGATCCTGCCATCTTCGGCATCGACTTCTCGGAGCCCTTCATCCTCGGCGTCGTGCCCGGCGATGTCACCGCGG
>JBJONJ010000204.1:0-3200 GCA_046051905.1 Verrucomicrobiota bacterium | reverse complement strand
GCCGTTCACGGGTTTCATCGACGATCACCGCTCTACGCCCTCTGATGGATGCTGCCACAAAAAACCGCCATTCCCCGGTTCAGCGGGGAATGGCGGTGTGAATGCAGTTTCGAGTTCTTAGTGCTTGTGACCGGACGTGCAGCAAGCCTTGCCGTCTTTCGAGCAGCAGGTCGACTTGGCCTTGGAGTCACAGGAGGAGCATGCCTTCTTCGTCGCGCAGGACGCGAGTACGAGAGAGGCCGCAGCCATGAGAACAGTGGAGAAACGAATCATTTTGGGAGATGGTTGAGATGATCAGGTCGCTGCGTCATGCAGCGGCTGAATTACTTGCCGGTGTGGGCAGGAGGGGGGGGGGGAGGGGGAGCCTTCTGCTGGCAAGCGCTGAGAAGGGCGGAGGCCGCCACGAGGGTAAGGATAGCGATTTTCATGTTTATGTGTGTGGGTGTTAACCGTTTAATTTTGGTTCCCATCCACCAGACTCCTGGCAGCGGGACTTACGAGATTAACGACAAGTTCTGCCTTTGCAAACAGCCAAATAAATTTGTCGCAAAAATGATAACGAAGGGTGTGGACATGCTCAGCCCCATAGGCCGTTTTCGCCGAGTCCATAGGCATTACCCACCACCTCGCCATCTTCCTCATCAAAAGCGATGCGCATGGGCCGGCAGCAGATTTCGCAGTCGTAATCCACATCGCAGGGCACCTCCACTGGATGTGGCGCTGGCACCTCAAATTCTTCAAAGCAACTCGGGCAGATGACGCTCACGCCTGACATGTGCCAGTTCCTTTCCAGCGAAGCACGATGATGAGCAGGCAGAGGATGAAAAGTGAGATGGCGAAGACGTCGCCATGCTTCGCGTAGAAGGTGAGATGGAAGTATTGAGAGATGACCTCACCCGGAAGCACGCCTTCGATGAAGGTGTCCTTCGTGTCGGGATCCTGCAGGCGGGAGGTTTCGCGGCCGCAGTCGTCGATGAAGCAGGTCACGCCGATGTTCGAGCAGCGCACCATCGGCCTGCGCAGCTCCACGGCGCGGAATTTCGCGTTCGCGAGATGCATCTCCGTCTCGACGCTGTCGATGAACCAGCCGTCGTTGCTGATCGCGGCGATGATTTGATGCTCCTCGCGCACAAAATGCCTCGCCACGCGGCCCACGGTGTCTTCAAAGCAGATCAACGGGATGAGACTGACCTTCTCATTCAGCCGCATCGGTTCCGTTTTCTTCCCAAACATGAAATCAGCGGGAAAAAGGGGGCGCAGCATCGAAAATGGCCACACTTCGCGAAGCGGCAGGTATTCGCCAAAAGGCACCAAATGCACCTTGTGATGCTCCTGGCGTTTGGCGAAATCATGATCGAGCAAAATGGCGGACACATAGGCTTCTTCATCGCTCACATGGATCTCCGTGCCGGCGAGCAGCTTCGCGCTGTTCGGCGTCATGAAACTCTCGAAGTAGCCTTGATGCCAGTTCGGCGGCAGTTGGTGGTATTTGTCATTCAGATTCACTGGCAGGGCGCTTTCCGGCCAGATCACCAGATCGCGATCCTTTGCAAAGACCCGCGTGAACTCGCGCAACCGCTCATAGATCCGCTCCGCCTGCGATCCGGTCATCGCATCCGCCTGCGCCACATTTGGCTGTACCATCGCAATGCGCACCTTGTGAGAGGATTTGTGCATCTCGCTTACCTTCAGCATGCCATAACCGCCGGTGAGCAGCACCAGTACCATCGCCACGGTGAAATCGACGCGTGATTTGCAGGTTCCGTTGCCATGATAAGCGGCGTGAAAGCGAGTGAGCACATTCCACGCCGTGCAGGCCACAAACAAAGGCAGGAAGGACAGGCCCATCACGCCCACGGTATCCGCTCCCTGCATGAGCACGACATTGCGATGAAAGGCCACGCCGAGTCCGTTCCAGCCGAAGCCAGTGAAGACCGTCGTGCTGCGCAGCCATTCACAGGCCACCCAGGCCCCCGCGGCGAGAAACGAACACACGAGCGAGTGCTGCGTGCTCGGCCACCACGCATCGCGCGTCAGCGTCGTGTGATGCGGTCGTGCGAATCGGGCCACGAACCATCCCCAAAGGCCAAAATACACCGCGCAATACGCCGCGAGGCCGATCCATGCGCCGAATCCCAACAACTCCGGTCCCCAGCCCGCCCACGAACCATCGCGTGCCCCGCCGAGCATCACGCGGGACGAATGCCTGATCCACCACAGGTTCGGCAGGAAGAACCCCAGCCCCGCCTGATAACCCAACTTGAAACCTGAAACTCGAAACTTGGAACTCCCCAACGGCCAAAGCACCGCCAGCAGCGGAAAAAGCCACAGCCACACCGCCAGCTGCGAGTTCCATCCGGGAAACGCAAACGTCAAAAGAGCGCCGCTGAGCAGCGGCAGCGTCCATCTCATCCAGCGGGGCAGTTGGTCGGGCATCGAGGGCCGATGATGGCCGTGATTTACCAAATGGAAAGTGGCCGATTTCGCCCAAAAGTTGTCTGCATGGCTTTCAGGGCGTTCCCGTAACATGCTAACAACCATGAAACCGCTGCTCTTCCTCCTCACAGCCCTCACCGCCGCTGCCAATCCGATCCGCGTGCTCTGTATCGACACGCCCGGTGCCGACACCGCTCCGCTGCACAACGCCATGCGTGATCTTGGAAGAGATGCGATCTACTTCGACTACGCCAAAGACAAGGTCGATGCCCCTTACGATCTCACGCTTCATCCGTCCGATCTGACCGATAAGACCGATCTGAAGGCTTTCATCCTCTCCAAACTCTCCGCCGAGCGCAAAGCAGCCTACGAGGCCTTTTTGGCCCAAAGAGAACCTGAGCAGCGTGAAAAGCATCCACAGGTCGCGAACTACGAGAAGCGCCCGGAGCCGCTGACCTTCCAGAAGCCCTTTTCGCCCAAGGGCAGCATGGAGCGCACGCAGGTGCCCGCCGATTGCGAATTGAAACTCTTCGCCGCCGAGCCGGACATCGCGAAGCCCATCGCCTTCGCCTGGGATGAGCGTGGTCGTTGCTGGGTCGTCGAGACGCGGGATTATCCGCACGGCGTCAGCGAGAACCACGAAGGCCAGGACAGCGTGAAAATCTGCGAGGACACCGATGGCGATGGCAAAGCGGACAAATTCACCGTCTTCGCCGACAAGCTGAACCTGCCCACCGGCATCGTTTTCGCCCGCAAAGGCATCA
>JBJONJ010000203.1:0-2957 GCA_046051905.1 Verrucomicrobiota bacterium | reverse complement strand
GCCGGCATCACGCAGGTGCATGAGGACATCGCCACGCCTGGCGCGGAGACCCGCGTCTATCCGCTGCAAATCACCCACACCACCGCCGATGCTCACGCTGGCACGAACACCGCGTGCAGCGGCCTCGGCGTCTATCGCGGCCACTTGATGCCCGAACTCAAAAACAACGTCTTCGTCCCCGATCCCACCGGCCAGCTCGTCACGCGCTACAAGATCGAGCCCAACGGTGCCTCGCTCAAAGCCACGCGTGTCGGCGACCGCACGGAATTCTTCCGCAGCAGCGACGAATGGTGCCGCCCCGTCAACTTCACCACCGGACCCGACGGTGCCATCTACATCTGCGACATCTACCGCCGCTGGATCGACCACGCCCGCTTCTTCCCCGAGGAGTTCGTCAAAACCCACGACATGCGCCAAGGCGAAAATCATGGGCGCATCTGGCGTGTGGTGCCGAAAAAGAGTGGTCCAGCCGTCCCGGCAGGTTCTGTCGCAGCCGGGACGGCTGCACCACACTTCCCAGCCCTCAAAGAGCACGCTGGACGCATCATCTTCAACAAGCTGCTCCTCAAGGTTGACGCCGATGATCAACCCGATGGTCAGCATCTCGCTATTCGCACCGATGCTATTTGCCAATATCCCGAAGACCCCTGGATGGCCAAAGCAGCACTTTCATCCAGCACCTACACCGCAGGCCATGTTTTGGCTCAGTTGCTAGCCGATGAGCGATTCTCGAAAACCTACTCAGCGAACCGCAACGACACGATCCGTTCGTTCGCCAGCGCTTCCATTGCTTCGAAACACGCTCCAGACATCGAGAAGCTGCTCAGCGTCTTGAAGATCGCCCCCGGCGAACTCCTCTGGTGGAAGCCCGCCTTGCTCCAAGGTCTCGCCAAGCTCCCGAAAGGCCACGAAGCCGCCGCCCAAGAGATCGCCGCCCTACAATCCAAGATCGACGACATCATCTCCGACCACAAAGCGCCGCTCGATCAGCGCCTCGCCGTGCTGCCGCTGCTGAACTCGCGGAAATGGGCTGCCGTCGAGCCGGTGATGAAGAGCCTGCTCACCAGCAACCAGCCCACCGAACTCACCGCCGCCGCCGTGGCCTTGCTGAAGAAATTCAGCGCCACCAGCACCTCGCCGCTCATTTACGAACTTCTGCCCAAGGCCGGTCCCGCCCTGAAACGCGACCTCGTGACCATCCTCACCGCCAACGGCACAACCGCGCTCGAACTCTTCAAGCGCATGGACAAAGGCGAGTTCCCCACCGCGTGGGTCGATGTCGAAAAACGCTGGGCCTACCAGCGCGGCAAAGGCGAAATGGCCGAACTCGCCAAAAAACTCTTCGGCGAGGCCAATACCGACCGCGCCAAGGTCGTCACCAGTTACCTCGATGCCGCCAAAAAGCCCGGTGACGCCAAAAAAGGCCAACAACTCTTCGCCACCCTCTGCATCACCTGCCACAAACACGGCCAGCTCGGCGTCGATGTCGGCCCGCCGCTCTCCGACGTCAAAGTGAAGCCCCCCGAAGCCCTCCTCAGCGACATCCTTGATCCCAACCGCATGTTCGAAGCCCGCTGGAGCGCCTACACCATCGAGACCAAGGACGGCCGCACTCTCGCCGGCCTCATCCAGGGCGAAACCGCCGACGCCCTCGTCCTCGCCATGCCCGGCGGTGCCAAAGAAACCCTCGCCCGCAGCGCCATTAAAGACATGAAGAGCCTAGATAGGACACTGATGCCAGATGGCCTTGAAGCCGCCATCAGCAAGGAGCAAATGAGTGATTTGATCGCGTTCTTGCTGGGGAAATAGGATCAGCTTTCCAGCCGGTGCTCTGGGAATGCTGCTCAAACAGCATAGCCTAAAAAGGCTATGCTATATGGGGTTGTCCCCAAGCCAATCTCACACGGCGTCCGTCCCCGCGCTGTTGATCAATGCAGGAAGTGGCGGTAGCCGGTGAAGACCATGGCCATCTTCCGTTCATCGGCGGCGGCGATCACATCGGCATCCTTCACGGAGCCGCCGGGCTGGATGGCGGCGGTGGCACCGGCGTCGGCGGCGGCCATGAGACCGTCCGGGAAGGGGAACATGGCATCGGAGGCCACGATGCTGCCTTTGAGGCTGAGACCGGCTTCCTGCGCCTTCCACACGGCGATGCGGCAGGAGTCCACGCGGCTCATTTGACCGGCACCGATGGCGAGGGTGCGATCATGGCTGCTGAAGACGATGGCGTTGGATTTGACGTGCTTCACCACACGCCAGCCGAAGCGCATGGCTTCCAGTTCATCGCGAGTGGGCGGGCGAATGGTCTTCACCTTGTTTTCGAGGTCGTCGAGGCCGAGGGCACGCGGATCGCTGTCCATCACCATCACACCGCCAGGAGCGGAGCGGATGATCGGCTCGGCCAGGGCTTCGGCCACGCCGGGGAGCATCTGGATGAGGCGCAGGTTCTTTTTCTTCTGGAGCAAGGCGCGGGCATCGGCATCGAAATCGGGCGCGATGATCACATCGGTGAAGATCTCCGAGATGATGCGGGCAAGGCCGAGCGTCATGCTGCGATTCACCACGATCACACCGCCAAAGGGAGCCTGCTTGTCGGTCTCAAAGGCCTTCTGCCAGGCCTCGCGGAGGTCTTCATCGGCGCAGCCGACGCCGCAGGGGTTGGTGTGCTTCAAGATGGCCACCGTGGGGCGGCGGAATTCGAGGGCGATCTCGGCCGCGGCGTGGATGTCGAGCACGTTGGTGTAGCTGAGATCCTTTCCATGAAGCTTCACGAAGTAGTCGCCGAAGTTGCCGTAGAGCGAGGTCTTCTGGTGCGGGTTGTCACCGTAACGAAGCTCGGCGTAGAGCGGCAGGGAGAGGTTGAAGGTCTTGTGGGTGCTCTGCTCCTTGTTCAGATAGGCGGCGATGGCCGTGTCATAGGCTCCGGTGCGCTGGAAGACCTTGCAGGCGAGGCGTTC
>JBJONJ010000202.1:0-5042 GCA_046051905.1 Verrucomicrobiota bacterium | reverse complement strand
GGCAGCCCCACCGGCGTCGTCGCTGGCACCGGAGCCAAATTCCCCGCGAAGTATCAGCACGCCATCTTCATCAACGACTGGACCTATGGCACCATGTGGGCCATCCACCTCGAAAGCAAAGGCGCCAGCTACCTCGCCACCAAGGAAGAATTCGTCTTCGGCAAACCCTTGCCCCTCACCGATGTCGTCATCCATCCGCAGGACGGAGCCATGTACTTCGCCGTCGGCGGCCGCAAATCGCAATCAGGAGTCTATCGCGTCACCTACGTGGGCAATGAATCCACCACTCCTGTCAAAGCCACCACGCTCCACGAAGAGGCCCGCATGCGTCACGCCATCGAGACCCTGCACGCCGGCACGCCGGATGCCGCCAAAGCCCTCGCCACCGCCTGGGGCTACCTCAGCCACAGCGACCGCCATGTGCGCTACGCCGCCCGCGTCGCCATCGAAAAACTCCCCGTCGAACTTTGGAAGGAAAAAGCCCTCAGCGAAAAACAACCCGTCGCCGCCATCGAGGCCCTCATCGCCCTCGCCCGCGTCAGCGGAGCCACATCCGCCCACGAAGGCGGAAAAGCCACTTCCAAGCCCAAATCCACCTCCAGCGAGCCAATCTCGCCCGTCCAGCCGCAGAACGTCGAACTGCAAAACAGCATCCTTCTCGCCCTCAGCGCCATCCAGCCGCCTCCAGGCCACGAACTCGCCTCCCTGCGTGCCTTGCAGCTCGTTTTGACCCGCCTCGGCAAACCGAATGCCGATGTCTGCGAAAAGATCGCCGCCTCCCTCGACCCGCTCTTCCCCACCGACAACGCCCAGATCAACCGCGAGCTCTGCCAGATCCTTGTCGCCATCGACAGCAAGCAAGTCGTGAGCAAGACCCTCGCCCTCATGGCCACCGCCAAAGACGACTTCCAAGAAGTCGCCACCGATGCCGTCTTGAGCCGCAACGACGGCTACGCCAACGCCGCCCGCGCCGCCGCCGGTAGCCGCCCAAATGCGCAGCAGATCGACTACATGTTCGCCCTCCGCAATGCCACCGCCGGATGGACCCCCGAGCACCGCCAGACCTTCTTCAGTTGGTTCCCCCGCGCCCGCACCTGGAAAGGCGGCAACAGCTTCAAAGGCTTCATCGAAAACATCCGCAAAGACGCCCTCGAAACCTTCGTCCCGCAGCCCGAACTCGCCGCCCTCGACGCCCTCAGCAGCAAAGTCGAAGCCGCCACCTCCGCGCCCAACTACGTCGCCCCCAAAGGCCCCGGCCGCGCCTACACCCTCGATGAAGCCACCGCCCTCGCCACCACCGGCCTCAAAGCTGGCGGCCGCAACTTCGCCAATGGCGAGGCCATGTATCGCAGCATCATGTGCGCCACCTGCCACCGCTTCAACGGCGAAGGCGGCAGCATCGGCCCCGACCTCACCGGCTCCGGCAACCGCTACACCCTCCGCGACCTCCTGGAGAACATCATCGACCCCAGCAAAGTCATCTCCGATCAATACGACAGCCACGAGATCACCAAAAAAGACGGCAGCATCCTCATCGGCCGCATCATCGTCGAAGAGAACGAAAAAGTCTTCCTCATGACCAACCCCTTCGCCCCCAACGACCACATGGCCATCAACGAAAGCGACATCGCCAAAAAGGGAACGCGCAAGGTCAGCATGATGCCGCCGAGCTTGATCAACGCCCTCAATCAGGACGAACTCCTCGACCTGCTGGCCTACCTCGTCAGCGGCGGGAATAAGGCGGATAAGGTGTTTGAGAAGTAGTCCAGTTGCGGTGCAACTGGCAGACCCGCCGCCTTCATCTCCAAAGGGTTGCGGGTTAGAAGGGATTGGTTTATTTTCATTTCATGAGTACGATTTTGGAGATTGAATCAGCGATCAGCAGACTGCCAAAACAGGAGTTTTGGCAGCTCTCGGAGTGGTTTGATCGAGTCAAAGAGCGCACTTGGGATGAACAGATGGAAGCCGACTCTCAAGCAGGCAAACTGGATTTCCTTTTTGAGGAGGCGGAAAACGCCCGTCTCACTGGAAACACCAAGCCCTGGCCTGCGAGGGCATGAAATCGACCGCCACACCGCGCTTTTGGGACCTGCTGAACGCCTTGCCTCTGGATGTTCAGGAACTTGCAGAGAAGAACTACCACCTCTGGTTGGCCAACCCTCAGCACCCTTCTCTGAACTACAAGCGGCTCGCAGGCAGCGGCCACAGGTTTTCGGTGCGCGTGGGAGATCACTATCGAGCGATTGCCTGGAAACTGGATGATGGTGGCGTGGAGTGGGTTTGGATAGGCTCCCACGCCGAGTACGACCAGTTGCTGAGAAAACGGTGAGCGCCCCTGCCAAACAGAGTTGCATCCTCATCGGCCGCATCATCGTCGAAGAGAACGAAAAAGTCTTCCTCATGACCAACCCCTTCGCCCCCAACGACCACATGGCCATCAACGAGTCCGACATCGCGAAGAAGGGAACCCGCAAAGTCAGCATGATGCCCCCCAGTTTGATCAACTCATTGAACCAGGACGAACTCCTCGATTTGCTGGCCTATCTCGTCAGCGGCGGGAACAAGGGTGATAAGGTGTTTGGGAACTAGAAGAGTATGACCTTATGAACCCCTAGCATTAATATGACTCGCCAGCGTCATTGTTTATTTGAGTGTCCCATTCGATGCCACATGAGTCGCAGAGGAGAAGTTGCATTCGCCGCGCATCCTCCGTCGGTCTCAGTGGAACACGTCCACACTTTGGACATGGTAAACGACTTAAAAGCCTCCGCTGACATAGCACATCAAGAAGACCAAAAGTAATGACGGAGAGAATACCTGCAATTGGAGTCGCGTAAGCGAATCCTCGAAAATTTTCCAGATAAATTCCGAGTCCAAAAAGGGTAAACGCCGGGATAGCTAAAAGCGAACTTTGAAACTCCACTCGCCGACAGGCACCTTGATACGGCATACGGGTTGGTTGAGATGAAAGTGGGGACATGAACGTAAGGAAGCTGAAATCGTCCGGCTTCGCTGGAGTAGGGGCAGATTCTCGCCAACCAAGCGGAGCCGCCCAACCTTGGCAAGAGGGATGAGTATGCTCGGCAACTGGTAACCTGTTCATGACCTGAGTTTCGACAGAAGAATGGGGACAGGAGAATCCAAGCCATTCTTCTGTCTTCATTCTTCTGTCGATGGATCGAAACGGGTCGCTCCTCGATCCCGAATCGCAGCCTCAACCGGCCACCAGCGATGCCTTGGGCTGTTTGGGGGCTTCCTGGAGCACATAACGACGGAAGAGATCATCTGCCAGATGGTGCGGATTATCCGTGAGGATCGTGCGCACGTCGCCAAAGCGGAAGATGGATTCGCGGCGGCGCACCAGTTCGCCAAAGACGAGCTGACAGGTCTTCGGGTCACGCACGCTGCTTTGGGCACGCTCCATGTCGGTTTGCAGCGCGGCCATCGCCTGGGCATAGGTTTGCTTGTGTTGACGAGGGAACAGGGTGCTAGCACGCGGCGGCATGGTTTCCCCGGCCTGAAACTGGAGCAGGCAGGGCTGCATGCAGGCCACCAGCACGCCGACATTCACAAACTCTCCCGTCTCTGGATAAGGGAGGAACTGCAGCAGGGCGTAGTTGCAGACGGTTTGGGCGGTGTTCATGGCAGTTTCCAGAAGAGGTCCGGTTCGCGAAAAGGAAGTTCGAGCGCTGATCTTACCTTATCCCGGTCCAGTTGCACGGGCAGACTTTCATCCCCGTCCACATGCAACCACTCCAGGGGTAGCTCTTCAAAGATGACGTCCAGCTCGGACAGTGCGGCAAGGAGACGCGGCTCCATGGCCTCGCGGAACCCTACCGGCCAAGCTTTGAGTGCCTCTGCAAACACATGTGAGCCAAAAAACCGCTCACGATTGAAGTCCTCATCCAAGGCTAGATTGAAATCATAGGCCCAAAGCATCTCCCGCCGGGGCTGGTCCTTCCAAAGTGCTCCTTCTGGATCATCCTCCGCAAGCGGCGGAATCTGCTGCACCAGCAAGTTCGGATTACCGCCGAGTGCGGAGAGGCTGCGATCTTCGTTTTGCAACCAGAGGTCCACCAGCAGCAGCGCGGCCATCGTCTCCCCAGGCCAGCCACGGGCGGAGGACCAGCTCAGCTCCTGTCCGCCCTCAATGCGCAGTGAGGCAAACACCAACCCCGCACCGAGTTCACGCGCATCTTTGCGAGCACTGCCCTCAATGAGGGCAACCGGCACCTCAGCCATGGCAAACGGCGGCACGCTCAACGGAAGCCCCTGAAGCACCGTTCTCACCAGCCGATTCGCCACCCACTCGCAGCAAAGGGATCGCTGCCCTGCATAAGCACCTTTGACGTAATAGATCAGCGGCGCTGCACGGCAAACAAAGGGCCGAGTCATGCCCTGTTCGGCACGTCCTAGGATTTCAGTGAGGGTGATCATCGTTTCTTCAATCGCTCAGTAATGTCACGGACCACCGGCTTGTCCTTGGACGAGTGGCTGAAAAAGACATCGAAGCGGAAATCGTCAGGCATGGTGGGATTCGGGGCAGATTCCCGCCACCCAAGCGGAGCCGCCCAACCTTGGCAAGAGGGATGAAATCGCGGCCGCTTGTGCTCTTACCCTTCCTATTCCCTTCGCACCAGCGTCACCTTTAACCCCGCAGCCTTCGCCAGCGTGGCCTGACGGAGGTCGCAGGTGATGAAATGCTTCACCTGGAGCTCGACGGCAGCGCCGACGTGAAACAGGTCAAAGCTGCGCAGGCCGATTCGATGGCAGTGCGCGGCGGAAAGTTCAACGGCCCTCTCGATGGCGGACTCCCACGGCATCGGCGTGGCTTGGAACAGGCCTTTCGCCAGGCACCACTTGAGGCGGCGATCAGCCTCTTGTTCTTCGATTTTCGCCCGTCGTTTGATCGCCGAGCCGCTGCTGGAGGCCATGAAGGTGCGCAGACGCAGCGCATTGGTCACTTCGAGGCGATGAAACGGCGTGTAGATCAAAAACGGTCTCCCCAGGCTGCGGTGAGCATCCACCGCAGACGCATTGTC
>JBJONJ010000201.1:0-14430 GCA_046051905.1 Verrucomicrobiota bacterium | reverse complement strand
TGATCGTGAAGAAAGCGGCCTCAGCGGATCGCGCTGGGCATGCGCCGGTCATTTTGCAGGCGCATCTCGACATGGTGCACAAGGCGGCAGACGGCGTGAGCTTCGATTTCGAGAACCAAGGCATCGAGATGTGGATCGACGGCGATTGGGTGCGTGCTCGCGGCACCACGCTCGGTGCGGACAACGGCCTCGGTGCCGCCGCGATCCTCGCGGTGCTCGCGTCGAAGGATCTGTCGCATCCGCCCATCGAGGCGCTGCTCACCATCGATGAAGAGCAGGGCATGAGCGGCGCGCGGATGCTGCAAAGCGGTCTCTTGAACGGCAAAACGATGCTGAACCTCGATTCGGAGGAAGATGACGAGTTCACCATCGGCTGCGCTGGCGGCATCGACACGCTGGTGAGCTGGACCTATCCCGAAACGACGCACGCGAAGGCCACGATCGCCGAAATCCGCGTCGAAGGCCTGCGCGGCGGTCATTCCGGCCTGCAAATCCACGAAGGCCGTGGCAACGCGATCAAGCTCATGGCGCGACTTTTGGCCGCGTGTGGCGCAAAAGCCGTCGCGGTGGCCGAATGGCGCGGTGGCAGTGCTCGCAATGCGATTCCGGCCCGTTGCATCGCCCGCGTCGCGGTGCTCGATGAAGCTGTCTTTGCCGAAAAGCTCGCCGAGGAGGCTCAAATCATCCGCGAGGAGTTTCAGCGCCTCGAGCCCGGATTGCAGATCAGCTCCACGAAGCTCGAAAACGGCTCCATCGCGACTTTGCAGCCCGAATCGCAACGCGTGCTGGTCCTCGCCATGCAGGCGGTGGTGAATGGCGTGTATCGCATGAGTCCTGAGGTGCCCGGCTTGGTCGAGGCATCCTCTAATCTCTCTCTCATCGACCTCCGCGGCGGCCGCGCCGAGTGGAGCGGCCTGCAACGCAGCAGCGTGGAATCCAGCAAGCGCGATGTCGCCGCGGCCTTCGCCGCTCCGTTCCGCCTCATCGGCGCCGAGGTGCGAAACGACGACGGCTATCCCGGCTGGAGCCCCAGCGCCAGCTCCGCGATCCTCGACCAGATGAAAGGCATCTACCGCGAGCTCTTCGGCCACGATGTCGGCGTCAGCGCCTGCCACGCCGGTTTGGAGTGCGGCGTCATCGCGCAGACCTATCCGGGCCTCGACATGATCTCGTTTGGGCCTGACATCGAAGAAGCCCACTCTGAGAACGAACGCGCCAGCATCTCCTCGGCGCAGAAGTTCTGGAAGCTGCTCACCACGACGCTGGCTCGGCTGTGACAGGCTCCTTCGCGGCTTGCCAAGTCTGCTTTGGCCGGACAGGATGGTCATTCGACCCAACCATGAAAAACGCGTTTCTTCTCGCTTCCCTCCTCGCCGTCGCCTCGCCGGCGCAGACGCCGAATTTCAAAGAGCAGCTCATTGATGCCGAGGTGGGCATTGGTTACGGCCTCGCCATCGCGGATGTGAATGGAGACCAGCGCACGGACATCCTGCTCGCCGACAGCAATGTCATCGTCTGGTATGAAAACCCGACGTGGAAGAAGCACATCATCGCCGAAAAGCTCACCGAGAAGGACCACGTGTGCATCGCCGCCCGTGACACCAATGGCGATGGAAAATGCGAGATCGCCGTCGGTGCGGAGTGGAACCCCGGCGACACCGTGGGTAGCGGTGCCGTCTTTTATTTGATCCCGCCGGCGGATCGCACGCAGCGTTGGGAGCCCGTGAGGCTCACCCACGAGCCCACCACGCATCGCATGAAGTGGGTGCGGAACCGCTCTGGTCGCTACGACCTCGTCGTCGTGCCTTTGCATGGCCGTGGAAACGATAAAAACGCCGAGGGAACCGGTGTGCGTGTGCTGGCCTATCACATGCCCGACGATCCGCGCAAAGAATGGAACACCACCCTCGTGCAGGGCACGATGCACAAGACACACAACCTCGACATCATCCCCGCCATGGGCACCGAGGCCGAAAGCCTGCTGCTCTGCGGCCGCGAAGGCGTCGTGCGACTCGATCCCACCGACAATGGCTGGAAGGAACAATGGATCGCCCAACACCCAACGGACAATCCCGACCTCCAGGGCGCGGGTGAAGTGCGTTACGGTGCTTTCGCCGGCGGCCAGCCGTATGTCGTCACCATCGAGCCCATGCATGGAGACAAGCTCGTCCTCTACACGCCACCGGTGGACGGTCCCAAAAATGGCACCTGGCAGCGTCGCGTGCTCACGAGCGAACTCGTCGATGGCCACGCCATCGCCACCCACGACTTGCTAGGCCTGAACAACCGTCAAATCGTCGTCGGCTGGCGGGCACAGCAAAAGATCGGCAAGGTGGCCGTGAAGCTTTTCTGGACCACGAAGGAGGATGGCAACGGCTGGCAAAACGCCCTCATCGACGATGGCGGCATGGCCTGCGAGGACGCCGTGTGCGCCGACCTCGATGGCGACCGTGACCTTGAGATCATTGGCGCAGGTCGCCGCAGCAAGAATGTCAAGATTTACTGGAATCAGCGAAACCAGTGAAACAACTTTGTCGGTTCTCGATGTGGCTGCTCGCTTGCGACGGCGCGGCTTTTGCTTCTAAAATCGGATTCGCTATGAAAGCTGCACGTATTCTCTTCTCGACCGCCGCGGCTCTCATGCTGAGCCAGTGCACGCTGCCCAGCCGAGTCTCGCTCTCCTCGTTTTTCCCCAGCCAGCGCGAGGTCGTGCGCCGTGCGCTCATCGTTCAGCCGGTGCAGGCATCCAGCTCGCCTTTGTATGTGTGGCATGGCAGTGGCAATCCCGGCCTCAGCACGGTCACCATCGACCTCAGCGAGCAGAAGGCTTATCTCTACAAAGGAGGCCAGAGCCTTGGCTGGACCTATGTGGCCACCGGACGCAGCGGCTTCAACACGCCCACGGGCACCTTTCGCATCCTCGAGAAGCAGGTGGACAAGCGCTCGAACCGCTACGGCAGCATCGTGGCCTCCAACGGAGCCGTGCTTCGCAGCAATGCCACCAACGGTGTCCACCATGCTCGCGGCGGCCGCTTTGTGGGAGCGAAGATGCCCTACTGGATGCGCCTGACCGGCTACGGCATCGGCATGCACGCCGGCCCCATTCCCCATCCCGGCTCACCCGCCTCCCACGGCTGCATCCGCCTGCCCTATGACATGGCGCAGACGATCTACCAGAATGCCCCGGTGGGCACGCGGGTGACGATCATGCGCTGACCCAGCGAGGTGAGAAGCCAGAAGGAAGGCGTCAGAGGTTCCAGCAAATCACCTCTGACTTCTCACGTCTTACCTTTCACCATGCGCCATCCACTCCTTGCCCTCTTTTGCCTCGCTGTCGGTTTCCTGCACGCCGCTGATCCTCAACCGGGCGAGCATACCGCGATCACTTTTTCGGAGTCTCCGCCGCATTCCGATGCCTTGGAGGTCAAACTCAGGCTCAGCGCCGCGGAGACGCCCCCGGCCTACGATGTGAAAAAGGAGAGCTTCGACCTCCGCCTGCCAAAAAACTACCGCGAAGGCATACCCCATGGTCTTTTCATCTGGATCAGCGCCAGTGACAAGCCTTCCATCCCCGCCGAGTGGGAAGCTGTGTTCGATGAGAAGAGGCTCATTTTCATCGGCGCTCACAAGTCCGGGAACCCACGCAGCGTCTTCGACCGCATGCGCCTCGCCATCGACGCGAATTTCAACGTGCGGAAGCTCGCCAACATCGATCCCGCACGCGTCATCGTCTCCGGTTTCTCCGGCGGGGCCCGCGTCGCCAGCATGCTCGGCGTTTGTTATGCCGACATCTTCCCGGCCACGATCTGCTGCATGGGCGTGAACTTTTACACCGATGTCGCCTCGCCCGATGACAAACAAACCTTCCGCCTCGGCTACCTCCCGCACGAGGACTTCGTAAAGATGGCGAAAGCGCAATGCCGCTACGTCCTCATCACGGGTGAAAAGGACTTCAATCTCCCCAACACGGAGGCCGTCTTCACGAACGGCTTCCAAAAAGAAGGTTTCAAGTCCGTCGAGATGCTCAACATCCCCGCCCACGGTCATTCGCCTCCGATGGCAGACTGGCTGAAGAAAGCCGTCGAGTTCATCGATAGGGCAAAGTAGGAGAAGTTCATCCAGCTCCAACCATGCCAGGCGAGGCGGGCGAAACTAGGGGCGTCTAGCAACGGGTCGCCGTCATGAATCCGCGGGCCACCGCGGTGTCGTGATACTCACCCGGCTTGAACCCGGCCTCGACCAGCAGCGCGGCGTATTCTCCGGTGCTGTAGCACTTGCCTTGCGTCGAGTGCATGAGCAGGCAGGAGTATTCGGCGACGTGCAGTGGGCCGTTCTTCTCCGCGTTGATGAAGGCATCGTGAATGATGAGCAGGTCGCCGGGCTTCATCGCGGCATGGGAAACGGCGAGCAGCTTCCTCACCTCGGCCACGCCCCAGTCGTGCAGGACATTCGAGTAGAGATGCACATCACAACCACCCGGCAGGCCATCGAACATGTTGCCCGTCGCCACGCTGACGCGATCCGCGCATCCGCGTTCCTCGATCAATTTGGCCGCGATGCGATCCACCGGCGCTTGATCAAACGCGATGGCCTTGAGGTGCTTGTGCTGCGCCGCGATGGAGCTGGCATAGATGCCGCTGCCTGCGCCGATATCGAGCAGGCACGAGCGACCGGTGAGATCGATCTTCTTCGCGAGTGCTTGGGAAAGATAAAGGCCGCGGCAGTCCATCGCCGCGGTGAATTTGCGGGCAAAGTCCTCCTGCTCCATCGCCTTGTGCCAGTCGAAGGCAGCCTTATCGCCACTCCAACCAGCCGGTTTGTCGGTCTTGAGCACTTCAAGGTAATCGCGGGCAATCGGCCGCTCATGAAGCGAGGCATAATAAGGCCGCAGATCCCACACGGAACCGGCGCGGAGATGCTCCTTGGCGGTGTCCGTGGCATGAAACACGCCGTCGTCGTTTTTGACCCAGCCATTCGCGGTGAACAGCGTGAGCATCACATCCACCGGGCGCTCTTTGAAACCAAAGTGATCGCAAATGCCATCGAGCGAAGATGGATGCCCCGCCAGCCAGGTGAAAAAATCGAGGCTGAGCGCCGCCGTGATCAAATCGACCGCGTAGAGGCTGTCGCGGTAGCGGTAGATGTTCAGCGGGTCGGTCTGCGGAGCGGAGGTAAGGTCGTGCGGCATGGGACGGCGATGATTCGCAGGGGAAGGCCGAAAGAAACGAAAGAATGAAAAAAGACTCGTGGCGAGCCACCCGTTGACTTGCCTCCTGAATCCAGACAGCATCGCGCCCACCATGTCCTCCCCTGCCCCCAAGCTCACGACCACGCATTGGCTCATCATCATCATCGCCAGCATCGGCTTCCTGTTTGACACCTACGAGCTGCTGATGACGCCGCTGACGGCGCCGCCCGCCATCGCGGAGCTGCTGGGCGTGGACATGACGCATCCGGCGGTGACGGAATGGACGGGCAAGCTGCTGTGGATCACGGCACTGTGTGGCGGCGTCTTCGGCCTCATCGGCGGCAAGCTCACGGATGTGCTCGGGCGCAAGTTTGTGATGGCCGCGAGTATCTTCGTGTACTCGTTCTCACCCTTCTGCGCGGCTTACTCGACCTCGCTGACGATGTTCATCTTCTTCCGCAGCCTCACGTTCATCGGCGTGTGCGTGGAATTCGTGGCCGCCATCACCTGGCTGGCAGAGGTGTTTGAGGACAAGCATCAAAAAGAGAAGTGGCTGGGCATCACACAGGCCTTTGCCTCGCTCGGCGGCCTGCTCGTCACGGCGATCAACGTGTGGATCCTCGCGAACATGAAGGACCTGCCTTCGCTGGGCCTGCCTGCCGCCTCTTCCTGGCGCTACCTGCTCATGACCGGCATCCTGCCGGCGATCCCGATTGCTTTGATGCTGCCCTTCGTGCCGGAATCGAAGCTGTGGAAGGAAAAGAAGGCCGCCGGCCAGCTTAAACGTGCCAGCATCGGCCAGCTCTTCGCGCCCGAACTGCGCCGCGTGACGCTCGTCACCGCCATTCTATCAGCCTGCGCCTACGGCCTGGCATTCGGTGCGCTTCAAATCACCCCGCTGCGTATTGCTCCGGGCCTCCCTGAGCTCGCCGAGACCAGCAAGAAGATGGCGCCGCTGCGCAAGCAGGCCGCGGAACAGGCTGTCGCCGCGAGCAAAGCCGAGCCGAACTCCCCCGAGCAGGCCGATGCGAAGGCCAAGCTCGCCGCCGTGAAGGCCGAGATGGCACCGCTAGACAAGGAAGTGAAGGCCGTGGGCAACAAGGTGCAGTTTTATCAAGAGATGGGTGGTCTCGTCGGCCGAATCCTGCTCGCCGTGCTGATCATGGTTGGCCTGAGCAGGGTGGCGCTGCTGAAAGTCTTCCAGGTCCCGGCTCTCATCCTGCTGCCACTGACCTATCTCTCGCTGTTCAGCGGCGGTGGTAGCGGCTTCATGTGGGCGTATGCGCTGTGCGGTCTCGTTACCGTGGCGCAGTTCAGCTACTTCGGCGAGTATTTGCCCAAAGTCTTCCCGATGCACCTGCGCGGCACTGGCGGCAGCTTCGCCACGAATGTCGGCGGGCGCATGATCGGCACCAGCATGGCCTTTGTGACAACGAATCTCGTCGCCCCGATGATCTCAGGTGATCCCACGAAGATCCTGCCGGTGCATCTCGCCAAAGCGGCGGGCTACGTCGGCCTCTGCATCGCCTTGCTGGCTCTCGTGGTCGGCATGTTCCTGCCAGAGCCGAAGAGCGAGGAATAACCGTCAGGACTCGCTCTTTGCCGCTGGATCGCGGAAAAAGATGAGGAAGAGAACCAGCACGCCGACGGCGATCCAGGCGGGCGTGCTCCAGATGGCGGCCCAGTCGTGGGCGATGTCGCCTTTCGGGGTGGCGAGCTTGTTCGATTCCATCACGGAGCCGGCGAGGTAGGTGCCGACGAGCGAGCCAAAGCCCCACAGGATGATGGCGATGAGGCCCTGGGCCGCGCCGCGGATGCGCTCGTTCGCCTCGGCATCGACGTAGAGTTGTCCGGCGATGAAGAGGAAGTCGTAGCAGACGCCGTGGAGCAGGATGGCGGCGAAAATGAGCATGGTGCCGCTGCTGGAGGCGCTGGCGCTGAGCAGGAAGTAGCGTGTGATCCATGCGGCGATGCCAAGGAAGATGGTTTTTTTGTAGCCGAGCTTTTTGAGCATCAGCGGCATGAGGATGAGGAAGACGATGTCGGAGATCTGCGCGAGGGTCATCTTGCTGGCCATGTCCTCCCACTTCAGTTGCGTGAGGTAGGTGCCGAGGTTCACGAAATAGAAGTACAGCGGGATGCAGATGAGGAACATGCACAGGATGAAGATGGCGAACGCGGGCTTCTTCAGCAGCGCGAGGGCGTCGAGGCCCAAAATCTCCGCCAGCGGCACGTTCTGGCCTTTTTTCCGCGGCGGCGTGTGAGGCAGCGTGAGGGCGAAAACGCCAAACACCATCGAGATGGCTCCGGCGAGGTAGTATTGCAGCGGCGATTGCTCGCCTTTGACGAGGCTGAGCACCACACCGCCCGCGATCCAGCCGACCGCGGAGAAGATCTTCACGAAGGGAAAATCCTTCTTCGCGTCCGCGAGGTGCGTCATCGAGACGGAATTGCCCAGCGCCAGTGTGGGCGCGTAAAGCGTGCAGTAGAGGATGAGCATCGGATAAAACGCCCCGAAGGTCTTGAACTGCGGCAGGCACAGCATCACCAACCCGCCGACGACACCGAGCACCGCGATGATCTTCTCCGACGCAAAGTAGCGGTCCGCGATGAGCCCGACGATGAAGGGTGAGAGGATCGCGCCCCAAGCAAACGCGCCATACGCCAGCCCGATCTGCTGCCCGCTGAAGCTCAGCGTGCCCAAATAGGCCCCGAGGGTCATGTACCAGGTGCTCCAGATAAAATACTGGAGAAACATGAAGAGCGAGAGCTTGGTCTTGAGCGCGGTTTGCATGGTGTGAGGCCCAAAAAACGCCGTTGAGGGCCGAAGCTGTCTTTTTCCGGTTCAGCACTTGAAGAGAAGACGAATTGCGGAACTTTTGTGGCATGTCAGCCGTCATCAGCATCGATAAACGCGGAACGCTCACGCTGCCGAAGCAGTTTTGGAGCCGCCTTGGCCTGTTTGCCGAAGGAGAGGTGGTTGTGGAGGAGACCGCTCGTGGAGTGTTGCTCCGTTCCCAGCCGAAAAAGGAAGCGAAAGTGTACTCGAAAGCCAAGCTGGCACGAATCGCGAAAGCGGAAGCTGCCCTGGCACCTTTCGAGAGTGATTTGAGGGCTTCCCTTGCCCGTGCCAAAGCACAGCGATGAGAGTCTTTCTCGACGCGAATGTGCTGTTTTCGGCTGCGAACCCGGCCTCGCGCATGCGTCTTCTGGTGGACGTGCTTTTGGCACATGGCATTCCCTGCCTCTCCAATGCCTACGCCGAGGCCGAGGCGCGGAAGAACCTCCAGGAACACTTTCCGGCTCATTTGAAGGGGCTGGCAGCCTTGATGCCGAAAATCGAAATGGTGGACCGGCTGGTGGCAAAGGTGGAGATCACGATCAAACCCAAAGATTTGCCTATCCTGTATGGGGCCGCCGTCGGAAAGGCCACACACCTGCTGACCTGCGATGTTGAAGATTTTGGAGAAGTCATGCGCCGACCTTTCAAACAACTAAAAGTGGTCACTCCCGTGATGCTCGCGGCGGAGTTGAAGGGAATGGGCATCATTTGATGCCTCGCCGGAGGCAACAAAAAGCCCGGAGCGTCAAACTCCGGGCTTCGTGGGAATCGAGTTGGTCAGCGTGAATCAATTCGCGTCGAGGCAGACACCTTCTTTGGTGCTGCGGGCGTAGATCTTGCCGTCGGCGAGGACGGGGTAGCTCCAGACTTTGCCTTCCAGGACGTCTTTGCGGGCGACTTCGCTGTATTTCTCGGGGTTGGCGGTGACGACCACGACTTCACCTTTGTCGCTGGTGGCGACGACTTTGTCACCGACGAGGATGACCTGGCCAGGGCCGAAGCCGCCTTCCTTCCACATGTCCTTGCCGGTACGGATGTCCACGCAGGCGAGAGGGCCGGCACCGTATTCTTTGAAGCTGAACATGCCGTAGAGATAGCCGTCTTTCACGACGGGCGTGCTCCAGTGGTTGAAGCACTCGTTTTCACGACGCCAGATCTGCTCGGCGGAAAGTTTGCTGCCTTTCTTGCTAAGCTTGAAGGCACCCGCGCCGACGCCGTAACCGGCGGAGCAATACACGATGTCCTCAAACACGACCGGTGAGGCGGCGGTGCTTACTTTGTAGGGGAACTCGGCACGCCAGAGGACATCGCCTTTCTTTGGCTCGATGCCGACGAGGCCGGTCTGGGTGAAGAAGATGGCCTGATGCACGCCGAGGATGTCGGCGAGGATCGGGGTGGCGTGGGTCATCTTGTCGTCCTCGCCTTTCCAGAGGACTTTGCCGGTGTTTTTGTTCAAGCCAATGAGGGCTTGGCCTTTGCCGCCGCCGGCGAGCATGAGCACATCGCCATCGATGAGAGGGGAGGCGGCGTTCTGCCACTTGATCATCTCGCCCTTGTTTTCCTTCATCACATCGTGGTCCCACACGGCTTTGCCGGTGGCGGCGTCGAAGGCGAAGACGTGCAGGAGGCTGTCGATGACATAGACTTTGTCGCCGTCGATGACAGGCGTGCTGCGGGAGCCGTCGCCGCCGCCGTTGTCCTTCGTGCCGGCGTCGCCGCCGCCGTCATACTTTGGGATGACGCTGAGGGGCTTGCTCCAGACTTCCTTGCCGCTGGCGGCGTCGTAGCAGGCGAGCATTTCGCCGGTGTTGCCATCGGTTTCGCCGGTGACGATCGTGTAGGCCTTGCCACCTGCGACGGCGAAGCTGCTGAAGCCGAGGTTTGTGGGCGATTTCCAGACTTCTTTCAGGCTCCATTTGGCGCCAGCGAGGGCGGGGACGGCTCCATTGCCCGCAGGGCCGCGGAACTTGGCCCAGTCGGTGGAATCAGCGGAGAAAGCAGCCGTGGCAAAGGCCAGGCCGAGCGCGGTGGTGAGGTGGGTGCGTGTCATGATGTGGATGAGAAAACGGGAACGCGGGGCGTGATGGGCTCTTTCTGGCCGCAGAATGATCCGCCTCGATCGGACTGATCGGTCCGATCAGACAGATGTATCGGATGAAACTCACTCCACCGGACGACGCGAGCGCGGTTCACGCGTCACGGTATCGCCGGAGCCAGCGCTGGTGACGAAGGGACCATCGGCCATCGGGGCGGTCTTGGTGAAGCCGACATCGGGCATGTCGCTCGGCTTGCCTTCGAGCGGGAACTCTTTCCGCAGCGGGAAGAAGGGATAGCCTTCCCACATGAGGATGCGGCGCAGGTCCGGGTGGCCGTTGAACTTGATGCCCATCATGTCGTAAACCTCGCGCTCATGCCAATTGGCGGTCGGCCAAATGTCGCTGACGGTGGGCACCTCGACATCCTCGGCCACAGCGGCCCGCACGCGGAGGTGCTGGTGATGGCCGTAGCCGTAGATCTCATAAACCATCTCAAAACGCGGCTCCTTGCCCATATAATCGAGGCTGGAGACATCCACGAGGTAATCGAAGGCTAGTTCGTCGCGGCAGTATTTCAGCAGCGGCTTCGCACTTTCGAGCGTGACGACGAGCGTGTGCTCGCCGCGGAAATCCTTCGTTTCGAGCACGGCAGAGCCGAACTTCTGTTTGAGGGCCTCGGTCATTTGAAGGGCGTTCATGATGCTAAAAAGGGTAAAAGGACGAATGTAGAATTCCGAATGACGAATGAATGTCGAAGAGGGCGGAGACGGTTGAGGCTTCGGATTTCGGGCTTAATTCGTCATTCGCCATTCGGGTTTCGTCATTCCGGCGCAGCCGGTCAGGCGGTGAGTTCAGCGATCAGCTCCTTCTTCTGCTCCACAAAAGAATGCTCGGTTTCGATTTTGCGCTGGAGACGCATGAGACCTTCGAGGAGGGCCTCGGGGCGGGGAGGGCAGCCGGAGATGTACACATCCACCGGGATGATTTGATCCACGCCCTGGAGCACGGCGTAGCTGCGATACATGCCGCCGCTGCTGGCGCAGGCACCCATGGCGATGCACCACTTCGGCTCCGGCATCTGGTCCCAGATGCGTTTCACGGCGAGGGCCATCTTGTAGGTCACGGTGCCGGCCACGATCATCACATCGGCCTGACGGGGGGAAAAGCGCATCACCTCCATGCCGAAGCGGCTCAAATCGTAGCGACTGCAGGCTGCGGCCATCATTTCGATGGCGCAGCAGGCGAGGCCCATCGGCATCGGCCACATGGAGTTGGCTCGCATCCAGTTGATGGCGGCATCGAGCTTGGTGAAAATGACATTGCCTTCGATCTTCGAATCGTAGGCGGCGAGCGTGTTTTCGGCAGGGGCGACCATGGGGGCGATGGCGGGGTTTAGGGGGCGGCGAGGATTACGCCCCGCGCCGGAGGGCGGCAATCAGATTGTGAATCTTTTCACAAGGTAAAAACGCCCCCTGTCATACAATCCGGCCGCCCGTGTCACCCAAAGGGCAAATGAATGGACAGTGCCACCGCCGCCAGCCTCGAATCTCTGCACCTGGACGCCTTCGGGTGGTCGCTCCATTGCTGCGGCGGGGATGCGGGCCGGGCGGAGGACGTGTTGCAGAATGCCTACCTAAAAATCGCAGCGGATCGGGTACGTTTCGACGGGCGCTCGGCCTTCAAGACCTGGTGGTTCGGCGTGATCCGGCTCACGGCGCTGGAGGAGCGCCGGCGGGCGCGGTTTCGGGAGTCGCTGCTCGGGAAACTGCTCGCCAGCTTCACCGAGGAGCATCACCCCTCGCCTTCCCGACAGATCGAGAGGGACGAGCAGGCGGCGCGGCTGCGGGCGGCTTTGGAAAAACTGCCCGCCAGGCAGGCGGAGACGCTGCACCTCGTTTTTTACCAGGATTTGACGCTCAACGAGGCCTCGCAGGTCATGCGGGTGAGCCTCGGCTCCGTGCGCCAGCATTACGAACGCGGCAAAGCCCGCCTCCGCGAGTTGCTGCAACCCTCCCCCGGCCATGAATGACGATCTGAAACCGCTCTTCGAGCATCTCCGCGAGTCCCAGCGTCCTGCCGCACCCGCCTGGCATCCGCGCTACCTGCGGGCACCGAAACCCGAAAATGCCCGGCTGGCCCCGCGGCTGGCCTTCGCGGCCGTTTTGGCCTGTGGAATGGCTTGGCGGCTGCTGCCGCCAAACAATCCCAGCTTGGCCGATCTGCCGCCGCTGCTCGATTCAGAGCCTCGCGAGCTGTTTGCGAGCCTCGATGCCCCTTCGACCGATTTTCTCCTCCCCACCCATCTGACCATCCACCTGCCATGAAACACCTCATCCTCACCCTCCTCGTCAGCGCCACCGCGGCCTTCGCCGGCCCGGAGCAGCTCTTGAATGCCGGCTTGCTCTCGCCGGAGATCATCCAGCAGATCAAACCAGAGCTCGGCCTCACCGCCGAGCAGGAAGCGAAGATGAAGACTCTCCTCACCGAGGCCAAAGCCAAGGGCGCGGGCACAGAATCCGCCCTCAAAGAGCAGCAGAAGACCCTGCAGCAGATGCTGCGTGATCCCTCCACCACCGTCGAGACCGCCAGCGACATGCTAGGCAAGGTGCTGACCTCCGAGGGCGAGGTGAAGCAACTCCAGCTCCGCACGCTGCTGGCCCTGCGGGACGTGCTCACGCCAGAGCAGCAGAAGAAGGCGGTGAAGCTCACGCTCGCCTCGAAGGCCGTCAGCGCGAAATCCGACCTGCAAAGCACCGTCAGAGCCAAGGCAAACAAACTCCGCACCGCCGTGGATGCGCTCATGGAAAAGCCCACCGAGGCCATGGCCTACCGCGGCGGCGAAATCGAAACGATGATCAAAAACGGCGACTGGACCTCCGCCGATGCCGCGCTGGATATGCTCATCCAAGACTCCGGCCTCAATGAACCCGAGGAAGCCAGCGCCGCGCCTGATTTTTCCACCTTCGAGCCGGGCGATACGAATCTCGACGCCCTGCAATCCCGCTTTGAAACCGTCAAAGAGCGGGCGCAAGCGATCATCTCCATTCCCGTGATGCGCCGCATGTTGAAGGCCAAGGAAGCCTTTGAAACCGCCAAAGCCGCGCAGGACGCCGAAGCCGTCGGCCGCATCCTCACCTTCGCCGAGAAGGAACTCGACGAGCAGTGAAGCCCCAGCGCTGCCGTGCGTTCGTACGGGAAGCAGTCGTGCAGGCGGCGCGGACCGCCTTACCAAAACTCGACGCAATAGCCGCCCCATAAGGAAGGCGGCGGAGCCTCGCCCGCACTGGCAAGTTACTTTCGCCTTTCTGCCGATTTATAAGCCCGCAGGTCGCTCGGAGGCCTTGCGGATGGCGGGGCCTTTTTTCGGTGGCGGCTTGGAGGGGTCAAAATACTCGCCGCCGACGATTTCCGCGCCGTTCTTGACCATGATCATGGTGGGGCGGCTGCCTTCGAGATCGCGGTAGTAGCTGCGCTTCGCGATGCGACCATCTGGATTCACCACCGTGTGACAGAAAAGACGCGGCTGCGCCATGAACAGCAAATGGAAGTGGTTTTTGCTGTCGATCGCCATCTGCGGCTGGATCGAGTGAATGATGGGGCCAAGAAGCTGCGTGGAAAGGCGCTCCTGGGTGCGGTCATCGACGATGCGAGCGTAAAGCGTGACGGAGTCGATATCCCGGAAGATGATGGCTTGATAACGGCGGGCTCGGCCGGCCTGCGGGAATCCGGCGGGGACGCCGAAAGACTCGTCGAACATCGGTTTCGCATCGGTGACGGTGATGCGGGCACGGTTGGTAGCATAATACTGGCCGCTCAAGGGATGGTAGATGCTGGCAGTGGTGTAAAACGTTCCCAGATCCGCCGTGGAGGCACTGCCTTCGATCTCGACGGTGTGCCGCGTGCTGCTGCCGGCCTTCAGCGTGATGGCCTCACGCGAGCTGATGGGCACGGGGGCGAGTTGGCGGCCCTGCGCGTCCTCAAACTGGAACTGGAGCCAGGGCCGCGAACCAATGCCTCCGACGATGGCATCGGCGCCAGACCGGTTGGTGATGGTGATAAAGGCAAGAAGCGGCTCGCCTTGCAGGAAGCTGCCCTTTTGGAGTTCGAGATTCGTGGCATACTGCGCCGCCGTGGAGGAGACGAGGAGCAGGAGGAGGAGAAAGATGCGCATGGTCGGAGTATGGGGGAGAATGGGGAGCGGAGTCAAGGTGGCTCCTGAGAAAGCTGCGATGCAGGTCTCATTTAAGATCATTCACCGCCCGGCAGCCTTCACCCACTTTCCCATCCACGCCATCGTCCGCTGCCACATGTCCGGCAGATACACGTGGCCCACGCCGGGGTAGATGGCGTTTTCGAAGCGCTCT